>CALGMO010000107.1 GCA_937961665.1 uncultured Fimbriimonadaceae bacterium | reverse complement strand
GGCGATTTGCCCCGGCCCGCTCCGCTCTGGGTCAGTCCGCCGGACCCTCTCCGGGGGGCGGCGGGTTCTCCTTCATCTGCTGCTCGTTGATCCGCTTCTCCATCTCGGCGATGCGGTTCCCGGTCTCCTCCGAGGCGCCCTGGTTCCCGCAGCCGGCGATCGCGAGAGCGACCAACGCGGCGAACGACGCGAGGATCTTCGCCATCGGCAGCCCTACTCCAGCGCCCAGAACGGCCACGGCTGGGTCCAGGCCGGCCTCGACGAGATGGTCCACGAGCCGCTGCCCAGGCCGCAGGCCGGCCGCGAGCTCACCTGATACTCGGCGGCGTTGGGCGTCTTGGCCATGAACTCGCCCACCGACATGGTCTTCGTGTGGCCGTCGGCGAAGCTGAAGTTGATGCTGCCGGCGAACGGCACGTTCGCGCCGTTGATGTCGTTGGTGGACACGCAGTTGGAGTCCGTGCGGTACAGGTACGGCTTCCAGGCCTCCTCGATGGCGAAGGGGTAGGCCGTGCGCGACTCCGTTCCGCTGCTGCCGTCCAGGAACACCGGCGAGTAGTTGATGGTCGGGTTCACCAGCTCGGTGATCAGCCACGCCTCGGCCACGCTGGGGATCGCGCTCTGCACGCCACCCAGGAAGCTGTTCCGGAAGCGGTTGGCCGAGCCGGGGGCCGTGTTGTACGTGTTCAGCGCGCCGGTCAGGGCCAGGTTGATCGCGAAGCTGCCCATGATCTGACCGTTCTCGCTCCACTGGCGCGGCGAGCCGGTGTCCATCTTGCCGATGACCGGGTGGAAGAACAGCTCGACGTTCTTCACGTACGGCAGCACCCACTTCTGCCAGGAGTAGTGGTTCATCCGGTTGTACCAGGGCGGAGAGGTGCAGCCCGCGCCGACCGCGTTGAAGGGGGCGTTCTTCAGCGCGGGGTTGAGCGACGTGCCCGGCTGGCAGTCGTCGTTGCGCGGATAGACGTCGTCGTAGTCGCCGGCGTACATGATCACGGCCAGGCCGATCTGCTTCTGATTGCTGATCGCTTGGGCTTTCTTGGCCGAGGTCTTCGCCTGGGCGAACACCGGGAAGAGGATGGCGGCGAGGATCGCGATGATGGCGATCACCACCAGAAGCTCGATGAGGGTGAAGGCGCGTTTCATGGCACCCTCAGTGTGCAGGGCCAATGTTAAGGGCGGTTAATGACCGTGGGAGGCCCGCCCGGAAGCGGGCCCCTCCGGACCGGAACCGGGACCTTCAGCCCTCCAGGATCATCTGCAGCAGCGCCTTTTGGGCGTGCAGGCGGTTCTCGGCCTGGTCCACCACGCGGCTCTGGGGCGAGTCGATCACCTCGTCCGTGACCTCGTAGCCGCGCCAAGCCGGCAGGCAGTGCATGAAGATCGCGTCCTTGTCCGCCAAGGCCATCACCTCCCGGTTGACCTGGTACGGCTGGAACACCTTCAGGCGGTGCTCCTTCTCCCGCTCGTCGCCCATGCTGACCCACACGTCGGTGTACACGACCTTGGCGCCGGCGACGCCCTCGGCCACGGAGCTGGTCTGCCGGATTCCGTCGATGCCCTCCTCGCCCTCCAGGCGGAAGTTGTCGGGTCCGGCGATCGTGAACGGGTAGCCGAGCTTCTTGCAGATCTTGGCCAGGCTGCGCGCGACGTTGTTGCCGTCGCCCACGTAGGTCACGGGAACCGGATCCTCGCCGAACACCTCGCGGATGGTGAGCATGTCCGCCAGCGCCTGGCAGGGGTGCTCCAGCTCGGTCAGGGCGTTGACGACGGGAGGTTCGGCGTACTCGGCGAACGCCACCACGTCCTTCTGCCAGTACAGCCGGGCCACGATGAGGCTGCTCCAGCGGGCAAGGTTCAGGGCGATGTCCTTGAGCGACTCGCGGGTGCCGATCCCGATGTCGGCGTTGGTCAGGTACACCGCGTGCCCTCCCAGCTCGCGCACGGCCGTCTCGAACGTGAAGCGCGTGCGGAGGGACTGCTTCTCGAACACCATGGCCACCGTTCGGCCCTCGACCGGCGTGATGGTGCTGGGAGCGAGCTTGCGCCGCTCCTTGAGGTACTTCGCGCGGTCCAAGATCAGGAGGATCCGGTCCGTGTCGAGGTCGTCGATGCTGAGCACGTCGTGGAGTTTCGCCGGCCGCAAGGCCGGGACGGGCACGCTGACCGGCGCCGGCACGCCCAGCACCTCGGCCAGGACGGACACGGCGCGGTCGATCTGCGCGTCGGAGATCACCAGCGGCGGCACCAGGCGCAGGGTGCGGTCGTCGGTGGCGTTCAGGATCACCCTGCGCTCGAAGCACTGGGCGACCACCTCGCGGGCGATCGGCTTCTCCAGAACGGCGCCGACCATGAGGCCCGCCCCACGGACCTCGCTGATCGGCCTGCCGAGCGCCTTCAGCCCCCGGCGCAGGCGCTCCCCGGCCTCGGTGGCGCGGTCCAGCAGGCCCTGCATCTCGATCGTGTCGATCACGGCCAGCGCGGCGGCGCACATCAGCGGGTTGCCGCCGAACGTGGAGCCGTGGTCTCCCCGCTGCAGCAGGGTGGCCGCCTTGCCGCGGGCCAGGCACGCGCCGATGGGCATTCCGCCGCCCAGTCCCTTGGCCAGGGTGAGCACGTCCGGGGTGACGCCGTGCTGCTGGAAGTGGAACCAGGTGCCGGTGCGGCCCATGCCGGTCTGGACCTCGTCGAACACCAGCAGGGCGTCGTGCTGGTCGGCCAGCTCCCTCGCCAGGCGCAGGAACGACGTGTCGAGCGGGATCACGCCGCTCTCGCCCAGGATCGGCTCCAGCAGGATGGCGGCGGTCTGCGGCCCGACGGCGCTCCTCAGGGCGTCCCGGTCGTTCGGGTCGACGTAGACGAAGCCCGGCACGAGCGGCTCGAAGGCCTCCTGGTACTTGGGCTGGCCGGTGGCGGTCAGCGCGCCGAGGGTGCGGCCGTGGAAGCTCTGCCGCAGCGTGACGATCTCGTACGCGCCGCCCTGCGTCTTGGACCGGCCGTGCTTCTTGGCGATCTTCAGTGCGGTCTCGTTGGCGGTGGCCCCGCACACGGCGAAGAACACCCGATCCATGCCGCTCAGCTGGCAGAGCCGCTCGGCGAGCTTGGCGGTCGGGGCGTTCATCAGCAGATTGGAGCAGTGCATCAGCTGCTGGGCCTGGCGGGTGATGGCGCTGACCACGGCGGGGTGGCAGTGGCCCAGCTGGCACACGGCGATGCCCGCCAGCAGGTCCAGATACTCGTTCCCGCGGTTGTCCCACAGGGAGCAACCGGCGCCCTGCACGAACAGCGCCGGCATCCTGGAGTAGGTCTGCATCACGTAGGTGTCGTCGAGCTTCTTGATGTCGTCGTACTTGAGCATGGCTGGATGGTGAGTTAAGTCGGTCGGAAACGGCGAAGCTGCGGTCGGGCGGGATCGGGGGAGTCGGCTGGGCCTCCCGGGGGAGGCGCGGAAAGGGGGCCGCTCCCCTACCTACGGATGCGGGGCGGCATCGGGGTGCCCTGCGGGGCTCGGCGCGCGACGCAATGCACCATGGAGTGCGACCATTCTACCGGGTTTTGGGCGAAGATGGGGGGCGGGATTTTCGTGCCCAGCGTCCCAAAGGGCTTGCATCGGTGGTTTGGACTGGTATAACTATCGGCGTGCGGCCTCGGTCGTGCGCTTCTCCCGAAGGGGAGGGGGAAAATCCAACTCTGGAGGTGTTCGAAGAATGAAGAAGATTTTCGCGATTCTCGTGGCTCTGAGCGCGATCAGCATGATCCTGGCCGGTTGCGGCCCCAAGGAGGAGGCTCCGGCGGGCGAGACCCCGGCCCCGGCGGCCGAGGGCGGCGAGAGCAAGTAAGCTCAGACACGCCACACGAAACGATGGGACCCCCGCCCTTGTGGTCGGGGGTCCGTTGTTGATGGGCCTCCGGTTCGGCTCAGGGGTGCGGTCGACGGCCCTCCCGAGGCCGACCGCCCTCCAGGGCCTCGAGCGCCCGGGCGACCCTGTCCCTCGCCTCGTTCAGAGCGGGCTTCGCGTCCTTCCCCAAGCCGGACAGACCCTCTCGGGCCTTCCTCAGCGCCTCGGCCGAGCGGAGGCTCTCGAGCAGCTCGCTCAGCTGGCGCTCGCGCCGCCGACGCTCCTCCTCGGGGATCTTCCACCCGTCCAGCGACCGCTTCAGCTCCGCCGCCTTGCGCTCGACCTCCCCGGCCCAAGCGGGGTTCCACCGGTCGCGCAGCCGCTCGGCCTCGCGGGAGAGCGCGCTCCATCGCTCCTCGAAGCCTCCCCTCGGGGTAGGCGCCTCCTCGATCGCGGGACCGGCTGGAGAGCAGCCCGCCGCCGCGAGCAGGACGCCCAGCAGAACGCTAGCCTTCGTACAGGATCGCATCCTTGAGGGGGTCCTCGCTGAACACGGTGCCCCCGAGGAGGCAGTGCTGGATCTCCCCCTCGATCTTGATCCGGGCTCCCGGGAGGATCACGCTGTCCTCGATGAACGTGCACTCGACCGTGGCGCCCGCGCCGATCACCACGGCGTCGCCGACCTCCGCCTTCACCCGGGCGGTCGGGTCGATGATCCGGCCGTTGTTGATCAGGAATCGGCTCACCTCGAGGAACGAGTCCAGCGTGCCGCTGTCGTACCAGACGCCGTCGTAGATCCCCGCCAGTACCGTGTGCCCGCGATCGATCAGCAGCTGGATCGTGTCGGTGATCTCGTACTCGCCGCGCGCGCTGGGCTGGAGGTCCGGCAGAACGTCCCAGATCTGCGGGCCGAAGAAGTAGAGGCCCGCCATCGCCCAGTTCGACTCCGGGTGCTTGGGTTTCTCGACCAGCTTCACGATCCGCTCGCCGTCGAGGTTGGCCACGCCGTAGCGCCTCGGATCCTCCACCCACTGGACCAGGTTCAGGTTGGCGCAGCCCGACTCGAGGAACCGGCGGGCGTGGTCCTGGAAGCCCTTGGAGTAGATGGCGTCGCCCAGGTACAGCACGAACGGCTCGTCGCCGACGAACTCCTTGGCGAAGCCGACGGCGTGCGCCAGGCCCTGCGGGTGCGTCTGCCGCACGTAGCTCAGGCGCAGGCCGAACCGGGCTCCGTCGCCGAGGGCCGACTTCAGCTGGGGCTCGTTCTCGCCCACCACGATGCAGATGTCCCGCACGTCGATCTCGCGCAGGCGGTCGAACGCGTACTCGAGCGTCAGGCGGTTGGCGAGCGGCAACAGCGGCTTGGGAATGTGGTAGGTGACCGGAAACAGCCGCGTGCCCTTGCCGGCGGCCAAGATGACTCCCTTCATCGGCGTGGTTCTCCCTCCCCTTGGGTTATTGGTTCGCCCCCAGCTTAGCATCAGGAGGCGGGTAGCATGAACCCATGGTCCGTGCCACGGATGGCCGGATGGGGATCGTTTCGGCTCTGTTGGCCCTGCTGGCCTTGGCGGCGTGCGGCCGCAGGGAGCCTCCGCCCTATGAGGCGTGGTTCGTCCCGGAACAGCCGCCCGTGCCGTCGGCGCCCTCGTCCAACGCGTTCGACGCCTACGCCAAGGCCGCGCTGGACGTCGAGGCCCAGGCCGGCGACCTGCTGCGGCTCTCCTCGTTTCCCACGAAGGACCGCCGGAGGGCCCTCGAGGTCTGTTCCGGACCGCTGGCGCGCCTGGCCGCCGCCACCCGCCTGCCCTGCGAGTTCCGCTTCACCCCGGTCGAGCCGCCGAACGTGCCCCACTACCACCGTGGCTGGACCCTGCTGGGAAAGGCGCTGGTGTGGCGCATCCAGGACGCCGCGGGGGCCGGCGACACGGCCAAGGCCGCCGAATGGACCGTCGTGGCCACCCGCTTCGGCTTCGATCTGTGCGGGGGCGGGGCGATGGACGCGACCCTGGGCCTGACCATCGTGGACGAGGCGCGCCGGGCGATGCTCCCGTTCGTGCCGCGCATGCAGGCGTCGGAGATGGAGACCCTCGCCCAGGGTTTGCGGGAGGCCCTGGCCAGGATGCCCGCGCCGCAGAGGCTCGCCGCCAACGAGCAGAAGGCGATGTTCGCGGGCGTGCAGGCGGTGCAGAACGCCTTCCGCGACGACCGGCTCGATCGGCTGGAGGAGTGGATGGGCAGCCCGGTCAGGCCGGCGATCCAGCACCTGAAGGAGCTCCGATCGAAGGACCCCGAGCTGCGCGTCCGGTATTTCCGGGGGTTCGCCCGGGAGGCCGTGGAGGAGGCCCGGTGGATCGAGAGAGTGGCGTCGGTCCCCGGCCGCGAGAGGAGGAACGTTCCCCCGCCCGCCTTCGAGAGGGAGCGGCCTTGGCGGCGGTTCGCCTCCGCGCTGTTCACGACCCTCCGCCCCCTGTACGGCGTGCACGGAGGGCTGCTGTCCGCGGAAGGGGGATTCCTGGAGGACGGCCGTCTGCGGCTCGGTCTGATGGATGCGACCGTCGCGCGCACCCGGCTGTTCGCTCTGCACCTGCTGTTCACCGCCAAGGTCCGGCGCACGGGGGCGGCGCCGCGGGACCTGCGCGAGGCTCCCGCCGACCTGGTCACGGATCCGTTCACCGGCGATCGGTTCGTCTACCGGGCGGACGGACCCGATTTCGTCGTGTACAGCGTCGGTGCCGACCTTCGCGACGACGGAGGCCAGACCGACGAGACGGCCCGCGAGCCCGACCTCCGTCTCGAGCTGTGACTCAGCGCACGAACTCCGCCAGCAGGCGGATGTAGTTCGCCTGATAGCCAGTCGAGTTCTCCGTGATCTCCCAGCTGTTCATGGGCCACGGCTCGTTGAAGTCCGCGTAGCACTTGGCCGGCGGCTGCTTGGAGATCCAGGAGACGTCCCCCTTGCGGTCGCCGTTGGTTCCGCCGTAGCTCTTGTTCGGTCCGCCGACGAGGTAACCGGGAGGCGGGTTGTCGGCGAACGGCGTGCCGAAGCCCCAGCGGGCGTGCCAGATGCGCATGACCGAGAGCTCCGCTCCGTGCCGGCCCATGTTCGTGAGCATGCAAGCCGACAGCGGGTTCACCCCGTGGAACCAGTGCAGCAGGCCGGCGGCCCTCTCGCGCAGCCGATCCCGCTCGGCCCGGTCCTGCACAACCCGCGCGGCGCACAGCGCCCCGTAGCCGAAGCTGGCGCGCGGCACGACGCTGCCCCAGTGGTACGAGTCGGAGTTCACCCAGGCGCGGTACAGGTCCTCCGTGATCGGCGGGGCCCACTGCGGCGACTGGGCCGAAGCGGCCAGCTGCCGCCGGATGCGCTCCTTCAGCCCGGGGTCCGCCTGGGGCAGCTCGAGGTAGTCGAGCAGCGCCTCTCCCATGCCGAACTCGTACGGGCTCCAGATCCCCTCCGACAGCTGCCGGGTGGTGGGAGCCAGCCTCTTCGCCGCCTCGGCGTACTCGGCCTTGCCCGTCAGGGCCAGCAGATGGATGGCGGCCACGGCCTCGATCCTCTGCTGATCCTCGACCGAGCGGCTGGCGTTGCCGCTCTTGATCGTTCCGTCGTCGCTGTTCGGCGTCTTGGGGTGCGTCTGATAGTAGCGCCAGGCTCTCTCGGCTCGCTCCCTCAGCGTCCTCGCGTACTCCCTCCAAGGCTCGAACTGGCCGTAGACCCGGGCGGCGTGCGCGAACTGCCCCGCTACGGAGATGGTCGCTCCCGTGCACTTGGGCCCGTAGTACCGCGGCCGGTCGTCCTGCTCCAGCGGGTACTTGCCGTTGTAGTCGATCTCGCCCATCTTCACCCACACGCCGCCGTCCGGCTCCTGCATCTTGAGCAGCCAATCGAGCTGGAACTTCAGCTCGTCGAGCAGGTCCGGAAGGCCGTTGCCCGACTCCGGGATGCCGAAGTCGTCGGTGAAGGCCTTCGGGTTGCGGCGGTAGGCGAACAGCAGCGGGTGCACGACGTCGTTGTTGAACGGCGGGTACTTGTTGGTGTCGCCGGCGTCCATCCAGCCACCCGACAGGTCCCGCTCCGTCCTCGGGTTGTCGCGGTCCAACACCGACCGGGCCTTTCCGTCCTGCAGGAGGATCGGGCCGCCGACCCAGGGCCTCTCGGCGTGCGGGGGCTGCAGGGGCGTCGCCTCGCGCTGGTAGAAGTAGGTTCGGACGGCGGCCCGAAGCACCGAGCGGTACACGTCGTCGCCGACTCGGAACACGGGGGACCGCACGCCGTTCGCGGGGTCGAACACGTAGTACTCGCCCGGCTCGCGGACCGAGGAGAAGTCGAACCACCATCCCCGGTCTCCCGACATCGGGTCGGTCGCCCCAGCCTTCCAGGGCGCCGGAGAGCCGCTGAACACCGCCCTGCCGTCCGACCGGCGCCGCACCTCCAGCCTGGGGCCGGGCACGTAGTCGTCCGAGGCGTTGTAGCCCTGCACGGGGTCGGAGAGCACCGCGACCTTGGCGGCGTCGGGAAGGTAACCGAACTGATCCACCTGGATGCGGCCCGTCACAGGGGGCAGCCCGGGAACCGTCTGCCCGGCGAGCCTAGGGACGGCAAAGGGCGGATAGGCGCCGCCCGCGCGGTGCAACGGACCCTGGGCGGAGCAGGACGACAGGCCGAGCACCGCCGCACCCAGCAGGACGAGAGGTTCACGCATGAACCCATTCTACATGCCCAAACGCGGACCGGGTTCGCCGAAAACCGCGCTCGCAGAGGGTATCACCCCCTCGGGGTGCGGTCTTGGCGCGTTGCTGGATTCTGGTCGGCATGATGGGTTCGGGCAAGACGTCGGTGGGGCGTGAGCTGGCGCACCGGTCCGGCCGTCGGTTCGTCGACACCGACCATCTGGTCCAGCAACAGACGGGCATGACGATCCCGGAGATCTTCGACACCCTCGGCGAGGAGGAGTTCCGGCTTCGCGAGACGGAGGCCCTGCGGAGCCTGCAGCCCTCGGACACGGTGGTGGCCACCGGCGGCGGCATCGTCGCCCGGGAGGAGAACTGGGCGGAGATGCGCCGCGCCGGGACGGTCGTGTTCCTCGATGTGCCGTGGGAGCGTCTGGCGATCCGGCTGCGACGCTCGCGGTTCCGCCGGCCGCTTCTGGCCTCGGACGACTGGCGCGAGAAGCTGAGGGCTCTCTGGGAGGCCCGGCGGCCGCTCTACCTGCGCGCCGACGTGCGGATCGAGATCGACCGCCAGAGCGTGGCGGAGGTTGCCCGCATGGCTCACCGCGCTTTGGAGGAGTTCGAGGCGGGCCAAGTATCCTAAGGGCCGGATGGAGATTCGCACCCGGAACGGATCCTACGAGGTCCGCCTCGCTGACTTCGATCGCGCCATGGCCGCCCTGCCGGGCGGATGCTTCGTGGTGACGGACGAGAACGTCGCCGCGCTCCACGGGCATCGGTTGCCGGCCTCCTGCCAGACGGTCGTCGTGCCGGCCGGCGAGGGCTCGAAGAGCCTCGGGACGTACCAAGGGGTGGTCGAGCGCCTGCTCGATCTGGGGGCGGACCGGGGGTCGACGGTGGTCGCCCTGGGCGGAGGCGTGGTTGGAGACCTGGCCGGGTTCGTGGCGGCCACTTTCATGCGCGGCGTGCGCCTGATCCAGGTGCCGACGAGCCTCGTGGCGATGGTCGACTCCTCCGTCGGAGGCAAGGTCGGGCTGGATCTGCCGACCGGCAAGAACCTGATCGGGGCGTTCTATCCGCCGTCCATGGTGCTGGTTCCCGTGGACGCTCTGGAGACGCTGCCCCGCAGGCACCTCGCCAACGGCATGGCCGAGGTGTGGAAGTACGCCTACATCCTGGACCGCGAGCTCGGGGAGCGGCTGGAGTCGTTCGAGGCGGTCCCGGCCGGCGAGGAGATGGCCGAGGTGGTGTCCCGCTGCATCTGCCTCAAGGCCGAGGTCGTGGAGCAGGACGAGCTGGACCGGCACGGCCGAAGGGCCGTTCTGAACTTCGGCCACACCGTCGGGCACGCCCTGGAGGTGCTCACCGGCTACGAGTCGCTGCTGCACGGCGAGGCCGTTGCGATCGGCATGGTGGCCGAGGCCAAGCTGGGTGAGCGGCTCGGCCTGACGCCGGCGGGCCTCTCCGAGCGGCTCCGCGCGGACCTGGAGCGTTCGGGTCTGCCCACCCGGCACGAGCTGCTCGGCCGGACGGAGGACGTGCTGAGGGCCATGCGTCGGGACAAGAAGGCCGAGGCCGGCGTGCTCGCGTTCAGCCTTCTCACGGACTACGGCTCGTGCCGGCTGGTCGCCGGTGTTTCGGAATCCGACGTCGAATGTGCCTTAATGGAGGCATGCGGGGCCTGAAGGAGGCTTTCGCGGCCATCGTCGTCGCGTTGCTGGCGCTGGGCTATGCCGCCAGCCAGCGCGCCTATCTGGCTGGGTCGCCGGAGGAGTGGGCGGCCAAGGTCGACGTCCCGCAGGTGAAGTTCCTGGCCTTGGCGGTGGTGCTCGCCCTCGTGGCGCTCGGCATGGTTCCGGATCGGGAGGACCGGCCGTGATCGGGCAGGTGCTCGCGGGCCGCTACGAGGTGGTCGAGAAGGGGCCGGAGTACCCCCTGTTCGCCATGTTCTTCGGTCGGGACCGGCTGAGGGGCGCCGACGTGGCGCTGAAGGTGTTCCGCGAGCCGTTCTGCCACGAGCCGGAGTTCGTCCAGGCGGCGTTCGAGGCGTCGCGCGTGTCGGTGGCCGTGGTCCATCCCGGCCTCGAGAGGGTGCTGGCGCTGGAGACCGATCCGGACGGGCGCGAGGCTCCGTTCCTGGTGGCCGAAAGGCCGAGGGGCCAACCGCTGCGGGAGCGCATCCGCAGGATGATCCAGCTGTCGCCGCAGCTCGCTTTGGCCACCGCGGTGTCGGCGTGCGAGGGGTTGTCGGCGCTGCACGAAGCGGGGTTCGTCCACGGGGACGTCAGCGCGGAGAACGTGTTCGTCACGCCCGAGGGGCAGGCCACGCTGCTGCACGCGAACCTCTGGCGCAGCTACCCCAAGAGCAGGACGGCGGGCGTGGTGGCGCTTCCGTCGATGGCGCCCTACCTCGCACCCGAGATCAGCCGCGGCGCCATGCCCTCGCCTCAGACCGACGTGTACGCGGTGGGCGTCCTGCTGTTCGAGATGCTCACGGGCTCGGCGCCGTTTCGGGCGGAGTCGCCCGTCGCGGTGGCGATGATGCACGCCTCGGAGCCGGTTCCCTCGCTGAGGACGCGGAACCAGTCGATCCCGGCGTATCTGGACCAGATCGTCCGCCGCTGCCTCGAGAAGGCGCCGGAGGATCGCTACGCCGACGCCTCGGCGCTGCTGGCCGACCTCCGGAAGCTGCAGGACGCCCTGAAGTTTGGCCGGACGCTGCGCGTTGATCGGCCGGCGGCCCGCCCGGCGCCGAACCCCGAGCCCGCCCCCGCGCGGCGCACCGCCGCAGCTACCCCGTCGGTCCCGAAACCCGACTCCGTGTGGACGACCCGCGAGGTGGCCCCGAGCGACGACGACCGCGTGCCCCGCGTGCTGATGGCGCTTCTGACGCTGTTCGCCATGGCCGCCCTCTTCGGCCTCGGCTGGTGGGTCCTGTTCAACCTCGGCAAGCCGAAGCTGGTGGAGGTGCCGAACATCGTCGGGATGACCGTCAACGTCGCCAAGGAGGCCGTCGCCCCGGCGAAGCTCCGCATCGTGGTGTCCGCCCGCAAGCCCAGCGAGCAGTACCCCGCCGACGTCATCCTCGAGGTGAGCCCCGAGCCCGGCAACAAGGTGAAGGAGGGCTCGCCGCTCGCGGTGGTCGTGAGCTCCGGGAGCAGGTTCGTGCAGGTGCCGGATCTTCGCGGATACACCGTGGACGCCGCCCGCGCCCTCCTGCAGAGCCTCAACCTGCGCCTGGACGACCGCGTGAGAACGGTGCGGTCGTCCGATCAGCCGGAGGGCACCGTGGTGGACCAGGAGCCGGACGCCGGCGCGAAGGTGGAGCAGGGCACGACGCTGCGGGTGCGGGTCAGCGGCGCCTCGTCGGACTCCGAGCCGCCCCCCGCTCCG
This sequence comes from uncultured Fimbriimonadaceae bacterium, assembly GCA_937961665.1. Taxonomy (GTDB): domain Bacteria; phylum Armatimonadota; class Fimbriimonadia; order Fimbriimonadales; family Fimbriimonadaceae; genus UBA8783. The sequence continues at coordinate 5,845 of CALGMO010000107.1, read as the reverse complement.
GAGGAAGCCCCGTGGCGGAAGACGGTCCGCATCCGGCTGAACAGGCTGCGCGAGCCGGTGATCCTGCGCGTGGACCTCACCGACGCCACGGGCACCCGCACGCTGATCGAGGAGCTGCACCAGCCGGACGAGGTGGTGGAGCTCAACCCGGAGATCGTCGGCGATCCGGCGGAACTGACGGTGTACTACGACGGCCGCAAGATCCAGACGGTCGAACTGACCCGCTCCGCTCCGACGGGGGGACGCCGGTGAGGCTGCAGCTCGCGCCCAGCGTGCTCTCTTGCGACCTCTCCCGGCTCGCCCAGGCGGTCGCCGAGATGATGGACGCGGGAGCGGACTGGATCCACTTCGACGTCATGGACGGCCAGTTCGTGCCGCCGATCACGTTCGGAGACCAGATGGTGGCCAGTCTGAGGCCCCTCGGCCCGACGCCGTTCGAGGCGCACCTGATGACGCTGACCCCGGAGCGGCACTTCGAGGCGTTCGCGCGGGCGGGTTGCCAGCGGATCATCTTCCACGCCGAGGCGTCGCCGCACGCGCTCCGCCTGGCCCAGAACCTTCGCGAGATGGGCGTGCAGGCCGGGGTGTCGATCAACCCCGGCTCGCCTCCCGAGCTGGTCCGCCCGCTCTTGGAGTGGGTGGACCTGGTGCTCGTGATGACGGTGAACCCCGGCTGGGGAGGCCAGAAGTTCGTGCCCACGGCTCTGGACTCCGTCCGGGCGATCCGGGCTTGGGCGCCGGAGCTCGACATCGAGGTGGACGGTGGCATCGACCCGACGACCTTGCCGCTGGTGCGGGAGGCCGGAGCGAACGTGTTCGTCGCGGGCAGCTACCTGGTTCGTTCGCCGTCTCTGGCGGAGGGCATCCGCAGACTGAGGCAGGCATGCGGCTGAGGGTCTGGACGACGGGTCTCTTCGTGTTCGGGGTGCTGGCCGCCCTCGCGTGGCCGTGGATCCTCGGCCCGCAACCCACGGCGGACGCGCCGCGCAAGGAGCGCGCCCGTTACGCCGCCCGCTTCGCCACCTACGTGAGCGCGCTCATCGCGGTGTTCGGCACGACCGGCATCCTGGCGATCGTGATGGTGAGGCAGGAGCGAGCCCGCTACCGCCGGGAGAGGATGGAGAACCTCCGGGAGTTCCTCGAGGGCACGCTGCGGGACCATGGGAGCCGGAACCGGCGGGACGATGACCGATAGCCGCGCAATGGCCCGCGCGATCCTGCTCTCGAGGCGGGGATTCCCCGCGCCGAACCCGCACGTGGGCTGCGTGATCGTGCGGGACGGCGAGGTCGTCGGCGAGGGTTGGCACCGGTTCGCCGGGGGCCCGCACGCCGAGGCGGAGGCGCTGGCGCAGGCCGGCGAGAGGGCGCGGGGGGCGACCGCCTACGTCACCCTGGAGCCGTGCAACCACCATGGAAGGACCCCGCCCTGCTCGCAGGCGCTGATCCGGGCCGGCGTGGCGAGGGTCGTGGTCGCCTGCCGGGATCCGAATCCTGTGGCAGCGGGCGGACTGGAGGCGCTGCGCTCCGCCGGGGTGGCCGTGGAGACCGGCCTGATGGAGGCCGAGGCCGCGGAGGCCAACTGGCGCTTCCTGACGGCGATGCGGCTGGGGCGTCCGGCGGTGGTGGCCAAGGCGGCGGTCTCCGCCGACGGGCGCATCGCTCTGCCCAGCGGGGAGAGCCGGTGGATCACGGGTCCGGCCGCGCGCCGCGCCGGGCACCGCCTGAGGGCCGAGATGGGCGCGGTGCTGGTGGGCAGGGTCACCGCCGAGAGGGACGACCCTCGGCTGACCGCGCGAATCCCGGGCGTGCGGAACCAGCCGCTGCGGGTCGTGCTGGATCCGGAGGGTCGCCTGCCGGCCTCGCTCCGCGTGTTCGACGACTCGGCCCCGACGCTGCGCGTCACCGCCGAGCCGTTGCCCGGCGGCCTGGCCGTCGGCCGCGACCCGGGGGGAGGACTGAACCTGCGCGGGCTGTTGGCCGAGCTCTTCCGCAGGGGCGTGACGGGCATCCTGGTGGAGGGAGGCGGCCGGACGATCGCCTCGTTCCTGCGCGCCGGGCTGGTGGACCGGCTGGAGCTGTTCGTAGCCCCCAAGCTGCTGCTGGACGGCCTGCCGGCGGTGCTGGGCCGGGCCCCGCTCTCGCTGGACTCCGCTCCGAGGGGCCGTTGGGTCGCCGTGCGGCGGGTGGGAGCGGACCTCCGGCTGACTCTGGACCTCGCCGGATCGGGCGAAACCGAGCCGTCTGCGGAGCGTTGAAACGATGGGAGCGGCCGCAGCGGCCGTCCCGAGGGAGATCGCCATGACGAGACTCGCCGTCGCATCGCTGACAGCGCTCCTCGCGCTCGCTTCGAGCGTCCGCGCCGAGACGATCCGCATCCCGGCGGGAACGGTTCTGAAGGTTGTGTTCGAGCAGTCGCTCGGTCTCGAGCGAAACCGGGAGGGCGACCGTTTCCGCGCCCGCGTGAAGGACGATCGCGACCTGGAGGGCGCGGTCCTGGAGGGCCGCGTGGTGCGGGTGGTGCCCAACGAGGGCCGACGCAAAGGGTTCCTCGAGCTGGAGTTCGACCGCCTGACCGTTCCGGGCGGACCCACCACGCGCGTCCAGGCCCTGCCGGTGCGCTGGAACGAGAAGGACCTGCGCCGCCAGCCGGACGGCCGCTTCGCCTCGAAGACGCCGATCTCGCGAGACCGGTACGTGGCCGGCGGGATGCTCGGCGGCCTGGTGCTGGGGGCCCTGCTGGACAAGCCGTTCGAGGGCGCGTTCCTCGGCTCGCTGGCGGGCATCCTCCTCGCCGAGACCGACGACAACAAGTCGGGCGAGCTCGTGGTGCGCAGGGGCGAGACCTACGGCGCGTACTTCGAGAAGCGGGCCGTGATCGACCTGGGCGATCCACGGGATCGCGACCGCAGGGTTGCCGACGACCGGTGGGAGGACCGCGACCGCTCGGCGGCGGGCGACCGCGAGAGGGATCTGGGCCGTGGCGGCGAAGAGCCTCGGAGCATCGCCGTCCTGCTGGACGGCAAGGAGCTCCGCTACGAGGAGGACCTGACGCCTTACGAGCGCGACGGGGTCGTGATGGTGCCGCTGGACGCAACGGCCCGCCAACTGGGCCTGACCGTCGACCGAGTCCCAAGAACCGACGGCCGGGACCTTTTCCTCATCGAGGGCGAGCGCGGTCTGATGAGGCTCAACCTGGGTTTGAACACCTATCGCGTGAACGGCGAGACGCTGCCTCTGCGCCGGAACCCTGAGATCCGCCGGGGCGTCCTATATGTACCGATCGAGATCTTCGAGCCGATGGCCGAAGGGAAGCTGGAGGCAGCAGGCGCGAGATAGAGATCGGGAAAAGCGAGCATTCCTTCCTCCCTCCCCAAGGCCCCGTCGCTTGCCCTCAGCGCGGGGCTCTTTCCTTGCCGACGCGCCCGCGCTTCACGATGCCGCCTGCTCGGCGGCCGCCAGCCTCTTGGCCTGCTCGTCCTGGATCAGGGCGTCGATCATCTCCTGGATGTCGCCGTCCAGGAAAGCCGTGAGGTTGTGCATCGAAAGCCCGATGCGGTGGTCCGTGATCCGGCTCTGGGGGAAGTTGTAGGTGCGGATCTTCTCGCTCCGGTCGCCGGAGCCGACCTGGCCTCTTCGCGTGGCCGAGCGCTCGGCCTGGGCCTTCTCCATCTCCAGCTGGTACAGCTTGGCCCGCAGCACCTGCATCGCCTTGAGCTTGTTCTGGAGCTGGGAACGCTCGTCCTGGCAGGTGACGACGATGCCGGTCGGCTTGTGCACGATGCGGATCGCGGTCTCGTTCTTCTGCATGTGCTGCCCGCCGGCGGAGCTCGAGCAGAACGTGGACACCTCAAGGTCCTCCGGCCGGACCTCGACGTCCACCTCCTCGGCCTCCGGCAGGACGGCCACCGTGACGGTGGAGGTGTGGATGCGGCCGCTGCTCTCGGTGGCCGGGACCCGCTGCACGCGGTGCACGCCGCTCTCGTGCTTCAGCTGGCTGTAGGCGCCGGGCGCGTCGACCGTGAACACGACCCGGTCCAGGCCGCCCAGGCCGGTCTCGTCGTGCTCCACGACCTCGACCTTCCATCGGCGCCGCTCGGCGTAGCGGCAATACATCCGGAAGAGCTCGGCGGCGAACAGGGAGGCCTCCTCTCCGCCGGCGGCGGGCCGGATCTCGATGACCACGGCCTTGTCGTCGTTGGGGTCCTTCGGGACGAGCATCGTCTTGAGCCTCGTCTCGAGCTCGGCGACTCTGGCCTTGGCCGGTTCCAGCTCCTCTTGGGCGACCTCGCGCATCTCGGGGTCGTCCAGCAGCTCCTGGATGCCCTCCAGGTCCTGTTGGGCGCGGCGGAACTCTCGGAACGCCTCGACGATCGGCTCCAGCTCGGCGCGCGCCTTGCCCAGCCTCTGGAGCTCGCCGGGATCGGTGGCGACGGCCGGATCCTGGAAGCGGCGCTCGATCTCCTCGAACCTCGCCTCGATCTCCAGCAGCTTGCCCACCATCGGCGGGGATTCTACCCGCCGGCCCCTCGCTGAACCGGATTCGCGCCCCTGGGCGTATGATAGGGGAGCAAGGAGGAAACCGTACGATGACGACGATGCGAAGAGCGATGGTCGTGGCGGCGGCGACGCTGGCCTTGGTGCCGCTCGCCGCGCCCCAGTTCCGCCAGGTTCTGAAGGTGGTGGGCGTCGGAGCGGCCGTGAAGCAGTTCGGCCCGCAGATCAACAGGGAGTTCAACAAGCTTCTGAATCACACCGACACGGCGGAGTCGGCCACGAAGGTGGTTCCGATCCTGACGGTGGGCCTGAGCACGAGCGCCGCGGTGGGCGCCGCCCAGGTGATGGGTCCGAAGGCCCAGGTGGACAAGGTGGAGGCCGTGGCCCAGCCTTCGGCCGAGCTGTTCGGTCGGGAGTTCCGCATCCGGGGCTTCATCCCGGTCAGCTCGAGGGACGTCGTGAAGGACATCAAGAGGGTGGACAACGTCGCCGTCACCGGCGTGATGGACATCAAGCTCTGAGGTCTCCGCACCCTGCGGAAGGGTCCCCGGCGCCTTTTTTGGGGTTGCCGGGGACTTTTTTGCGCCGAAGAGGCGGAAAAAGCGTAACCTTTCGCGTCCCTGAGCGCACTATTCCAGTGAGGGTCGGGTAACCTGCCCTCTGCTGAAGGAGCGACAGGAAGCGCTCGGCCAGAGTCGGAACCCGGCGGCTTGGGCTCATAGGAAACTCAAGGAAGTTGTGAGATCCACTCCGGGACCCCGGCGAAGGCGCGCGGAACGTCCGCTCCAGAGGCGACCAAAACCACTCTACAAGGAGCAAGGACGGAACCTATGAACCGTACACTTCGCTACGCTCTGGGTGTGGTCCTCGGCGCCGCGGTGGCTCTGCCCGCCATGGCTCAGGACAACTTCCCGGATGTTCCCGAGAACCACTGGGCCTACGAGGCCCTCGCCAACATGAAGCGCGACGGCCTGTTGGTCGGCTACCCGGACGGTCTGTTCCGCGGCGGTCGCCCGGCCTCCCGCTACGAGCTCGCGGTCGCGATCCACGCCACCTACCAGAAGCTGAAGGGCATGTACGACGGGCTTTCGGGCCAGATCGACAGCCTGACCTCGGCTCTGGACGGCAAGGCGGACAAGGCCGACCTGCAGTCCCTGCGCGACGCCCTCAACGCCCTCAAGGCCGACCTGGACGGCATGAAGGCTTGGGGCGACGACATCGCCAATCTGAAGAAGCTCGCCTCGACCTTCGAGAAGGAGCTGGCTTCGATGGGCGTGGACGTCGAGGCGATGAAGAAGGACCTCGGCGACCTGCAGGACCGCGTTGAGAAGCTCGAGAAGCGCAAGCCGGC
>CALGMO010000106.1 GCA_937961665.1 uncultured Fimbriimonadaceae bacterium | reverse complement strand
CCGAGCATCTGCTTCATCTTCTGCTTCTGCTCGGGGGTCATGTTCGGATCCTTGTCGATGACCTCGATGCGATGCTTGTTCGCCTGTTCGACGGCCTCGGGCGTGATCACGTTCGTGTCGCGCTCGCACCCGAATGCGGCCAACAGCATCGCCAAGGCTAGACCAACACGCTTCGCCACGTATGCCTCCGATCTGAGGAACCTCTATATAGAGGTTCGAAGACCATTCTAGCACAGCTTTCCGGCTTTGCGACGCGGATCGTGCGGGCCTAGGTCCCTTGACGCCTGGGCGGGCCGATCGACTCGCGGAGGATCAGGGGACAGTCGATGGTGAGCGACTCCGGTTGCGTTCGGTCGAGCAGGGTTCGCATGAGCTGGACCGCGCGGCGTCCGAGCTGCTCCAGGTCGATTCGCACCGTGGACAGGGAGGGGACCAGGTAGGGGGAGATGCGGAAGTCCCCGAAGCCGAATACGCTCACGTCGGACGGCACGCGCAGACCCGCCTCTGCCAGGGCTCGAATGAAGCCGATCGCCGAGACGTCGCTGGCGGAGACCACCGCGGTTGGAAGCGGCGTCTTCTTGGCGAGGAGACGGCCCCGCTCGAGCCCGCTCTCCTCTACGAATCCTCCCTCCAGAACCCTGTGACGGGTGCCGGGCGCACCGTGGCGGCGGATGGCCTCCAAGAAGCCCTTGCGCCTTTCCTGTGCGTCGATGCTGTCCCTGGGCCCGGCGAGGAAGAGCAGGTCCCGATGCCCGAGCTCCATCAGGTACCGAGTCGCCCTGTAGCTCCCTCCGAAGTTGTCGGGAGCGACCGTCGGAATCCGTCGGGCTCCGGGGTGCTTGTTGATGGCGACCACAGGCACCCCCTGATCCAAGAGCTGGTGCATTCCATGGACGTCGGGCTGGCCGAGGAGCACGCAGGCGACGGCAGCGACCTTCTGGGAGATCAGGCCGGCGTACCGGTTCGGCCGGTCCGATTGGTCCGCGAGGACGGTTCTGCGACCCACCAGGGTGGCCTCGGCCTGGAACCCCTTCACGATCAGGGGGAAGTAGAACGGGTCCATGCTGTACCAGTCCTGTGGGAGGAGCAGGGCGAGCGGTTCGGTTCCCCGCTCTTCGGGAGGGTCCGCCACGAACACCCCCTTTCCCCGGATGCGCCGCACCAGCCCGCTGCTGTCCAGGTGCTGGATCGCGTGCCGCACGGTCATGTACGAGACGCCGAATCGCTCGGCGAGCTGCAGCTCTCCCGGCAGCCGGTCACCAACCTTCCACTCGCCCGCCTCGATCGAGCGTTCGAGGGCTTCGAGGACCTGTTGGTAGCGCGGCTTGTTGCTCGGCACGGATGCAGGCCTAGAGGATGTAGCGGCTCAGGTCGACGTCCTCCACCAGGCCGTGGAGGCGCTCACGGACCCGGTCGGCGTCGACGATCACGCGCTTGTCCGGCAGGTCAGGGGCCTCGAACAGAACGTCCTCGAGGAGGCGCTCCATCACTGTGTGCAGCCTGCGGGCGCCGATGTTCTCGGTCTTGGCGTTCACCTCGGCCGCCACGGCGGCGATGGCGTCGAGGGCCTCCTCGGTGAACTCGAGCTCGACGCCCTCGGTCGAGAGGAGCTTCTGGTACTGCTTGGAGAGCGCGTTCTGGGGTTCCCGAAGGATCCTGCGGAAGTCCGCCTCGCCGAGCGGTTCCAGCTCCACGCGGATCGGCAACCGCCCCTGCAGCTCCGGGATCAGGTCGCTGGGTTTGCTGATGTGGAACGCGCCGGCGGCGATGAACAGGATGTGGTCGGTCCGCACCGGCCCGTACTTCGTCCGGACCACCGAGCCCTCGATGATGGGGAGCAGGTCGCGCTGGACGCCCTCGCGGGAAACGTCCGGACCGTGGGCCTCCTTCTTCGAGGCCACCTTGTCGATCTCGTCCAGGAAGATGATCCCAGTCTGCTCCGTGCGCTCCACGGCCTCGGAGTGGAGGGACGAACGGTCGATGAGCTTCGCGGCCTCTTGGCGCGTGAGGATCTCGCGCGCCTCGGCCACGGTCGCCTTTCGGCGCCTCGTGCGGGAGCGGTGGAACGGGTCGGAAGGCAGCTCCAGCCCCATCTCCTCGAGACCCTGGGGCGAAAACACCTGTAGGAACGAGCTCTGGTTGTCCTCGACCTCGATCTCCACCTCCGCCTGCTCCATCTCCCCCGCGCGCAACCTTCGAAGGACCTCCTCGCGGCGCGCCTCGGCTGCCTTCTGCTCCTGCTCGTCCTCTTCCGGGGTCGGCTCGTCGGGATAGCCGTCGTCCAGCTTCTGGCCGAACAGCTCCATGGCTCGTCGGATGATCTCCCGGTCCGGCCTGAGGCTCCCAACTGAACGGCTCTCCGACCTGGTCTTGGCCTCGGGATCCTCCGCCTCAACGAGCAGGTCCACGAGCTTTCGTTCGACGGTCTCGGCGACTTTGGGCCGGGCCTCCTCCATCTTCTCGGTCTCCACCATTCGGACCGCGACCCCCACCAGGTCCCGCACCATCGATTCGACGTCGCGCCCGACGTACCCGACCTCCGTGAACTTGGTGGCCTCGACCTT
>CALGMO010000105.1 GCA_937961665.1 uncultured Fimbriimonadaceae bacterium | reverse complement strand
TGATCAGCCCGAGGTTCGAGATCGTGGAGTAGGCCAACACCCGCTTGGCGTTGCGCTGGCTGATCGCCAGCATCGCGGTGGCCACGAACGTGAACGCGCCGACCAGCGCCACGACGTTGCTCAGGCCGGTGTCCTGCATCGCCGGGGCGAGCCGGATCACCAGGTACACGCCGGCTTTGACCATCGTGGAGCTGTGCAGCAGCGCCGAGACGGGCGTCGGGGCGACCATGGCCCCCAGCAGCCACCCTTGGAACGGCATCTGGGCGGCCTTGGTGAAGCCGGCGAGGCAGAGCAGCGCCACCGGCACCAGGTACGGCGTCGGGCCGCGCACCAGCTCCGCGACCGACATCGGCTCGCCGACCGGTTGGGCGCTCGCCAGCATCAGGATCGCGGCGAGGAACGCGCACCCGCCGACGAGGTTCATCCACAGCGCCCGGTTGGAGCTGGCCACGGCCTCGGGCGTGCCGTCGTGACCGATGAGCAGCACGCAGCAGAGCGTCGTGATCTCCCAGAAGAGATACGTCCAAGCAAGGTTGTTGGAGAGGACCAGCCCGTTCATCGCCCCGAGGAACAGGAGGATCAGGGCGAAGAAGCGGGGCTGCCGGCTCGGCGACACCCCGTGGTGCCTCTCGTGCTCGTCCATGTACTCCAGCGCGTACAGGGCGATCGCCGAGCCGAGCACCGACACCAGCAGCACCATGGCGATCGCCAGCCAGTCCACTGCGAAGTTGCTCTGCACCCGCAGCCGCTCCCCGAACCTCGCCTCGAGGAACACGTAGCCGGCCGCCTGCGCCACCGCCAAGGCCAGCGCACCCCAGTGCCACCTCGTCCAAGCCAGCGCAAGGAACCAGACCAGCAGAACGCCGTCCGCGAGAACGACGACGCGGTTCCAGTCGAAGTTGGTGAGCGGACCGGGCGTGTACCTCAGAAGTCCGTTGGCGGCGAGCGCCGCGGAGGCGCCGACCAGCACCACGGCCACCACTCCCACGATCGCCCTGCGCCAGGCTCGGCCACGCAGCACCAGCGCCGCTCCCGCGGCCAACATCGGGACAAGCACCAGAATCGGGATCAGCAGATCCCTCATCGCTCCCTCCGGTTGGCACCCGCCCCCGAGCTCAAGCTCGGGTCGCCCTCTCCGGCGGGAGATTCCGGCTCGTTCACGGCGGAGGCTCCCTTACCAAGCACCGTTCACGGAGGGTACCCGAAAGTCCCAGCGGAAAGGGTGCGCGGTAGAATGCCGGCGTGGCGCTCCGGTGGCTGGCACTCATCGCTCACGACGGCAAGAAGGACGAGATGGTGCGCTTCGCGACGGAGCACCGGGAGTTCCTCGAGCGCTTCCCCCTGGTCGCGACGGCCTCCACCGGACGACTGCTGCAAGAGAGGCTCGGTCTCCGGGTCGAGTGCCTGCGGCACGGGCCCGAGGGCGGCGACGTCCAGATCGCGTGCCGAGTGATCGACGGGGAGGTCGCCGCCGTGTTCTTCTTCGTCGAGGAGCTGGACGTCCATCCGCACGATCCCGACATCAAGACGCTCGTGCGGGCGTGCAACATCTCCAACGTCCCCTTGGCGACCAACCCCGCCACCGCGCATCTGATCCTCCGGGGCGACCTGCAGCCGGAGTAGCCCGGCCGGGCGCGGGCGCATCCCCCATAATCGCCTCGGTTTGTCGAAGGTCGCCAACTCCGCCTACCTGATCGCGGCGAACGCCGCGGCGACGGCGATCCAGTTCGTGTCGGTGCCGCTGCTGCTGCGCTGGATCGGCAAGCCGGCCTACGGCGTGTACCTCTACGTCGCCGTGGTCGCGGTCTACGTGGGTGTCGCCACGCCCGGCCTGTACAACGCTGCCCAAAAGCTGCTCACCGAGCGGTTCGCCGCCGGGGACGAGGAGGGCGCGTGGAGAATCCAGCAGACCCAGCTCGCCATGGCCCTGGCGTTCGCCGCGCTCTCGGCGGTGGCGTTCTTTGCGCTCGGCCTCATCCTACGGCTCGACGGCGTCGACAGACGCACGCTCGTCTGGATGTTCGCGATTTACGCCTGCACGTACGCGCTGGCCTTGGTCAACGGTGCGCTGGTGGCGGTGCTGTCCGCGCGGGAGATGTTCCGCAGCGTCGCCGTCCGCCAGTCCATGGAGCCGCTCGCCGGGGCGATCGTCGCGGTGACGCTCGCCGCCATCGTGCGCACACCCATTGCCGTGGTGGCGGGCGGCCTGATCGGCTCGCTGACCGGTTTCGCCCTGAACGCGCTGACGCTTCGCCGGAGCTTTCCGGGATTCCGTCTGCGCCCCAAGTTCGATCGCGCGGCGGCGCGGGAGATCTGGGCGATCTCGGTGCGGGGGTGGCCCCAGGCGGTGGTGCTCGCGGTGTCCGGCAGCGCCGACCGCATGCTCCTCCCCGCGGCAGGGCTCGGCTCGGCCGCGATCGCCGACTATACGATCCCCTACAGGCTGCCCGAGACGCTCAACCGGCTCCTCTCCCCGGCCCTCGCCACGGTCGTGCCCGAGCTCACTCGGCAGAACGCGACCGATCCACGGGGCTTCGCCGAGAAGCTCCACCGCTACGGCCTGCAGTCGATGCTTCTGGCCTCCGCGCTGATCCTCGTGCCCTCCGGCTTCGGTGGTCCGTTCCTAGCGCTCTGGCTGGGGGACCAAGCCCCGCGCGAGGGAGCGGCGATCGTCCTCGCGATCGGCTTCTACTTCGCGCTGAACTACTACTACAACCTGATGGCGAAGGCGTTCGTGGCCCAAGGCCGGATGCACCTGGTGGTGCCGTTCTCGCTGTTCAATGCCGTCGCGACGCTGGCCCTCACGGTTCCGGTCGCCCGCGCGCACGGCATCCAAGGGGTGGCCTGGATGAACGCCGCGATCAACCTGGCTCAGTTCGGAGTCTTCCTCGTTTACGTGCGGCGGACGGTCGCCCCCGGCTTCCCGCTTGCGCAGCACCTGAGGCGCTGCCTGCCGCTGCTGGCCGGGGGGGCCGCCCTCGCCGTCGGGGCGCACGTCTGGTGCCGAACGCCATGGGCGGCTCGGCACCCCGTCGCGGCTCTGGGCCTCGGCGCGGCGCTGTCGCTGGCCTTCTTGGCCTCGGGCATCGCCCTCCGGCTGGCCGACAAGCCGGAGTGGCGGCGCTCGCGCCCATAATGAGCCCCGTGACTCCCACCGTGAGGTTCGAGCTTCTGGCCGTCTGCCCCCACACCGGGGCGAGGCGCGGAAGGCTGCACACACCCCATGGGACCGTCGAAACGCCCGCGTTCATGCCGGTCGGCACGCGGGGAGCGGTGCGGCTGGTCGGCTTCGAGGACCTCGAGCGGCTCGGATACCAGCTCGTTCTGGCCAACACCTACCACTTGGCGCTGCGGCCTGGCAGCGCGCTGGTCCGCGAGATGGGCGGGTTGCACCGGTTCACGTCGTGGCAGGGGGCCATCCTCACCGACTCCGGCGGCTTCCAGGCGATGTCGCTGTCCAAGATGGCCCGGATGGACGACCGCGGGGTGGTCTTCCGCTCCCACCTCGACGGCTCGCTCGTGGAGCTGACCCCCGAGCGGGCCCTCGAAATCCAAGCCGAGCTGGGCGTCGATGTCAGCATGGTGTTGGACCACTGCGCGTCGTACCCGTGCCCCCGCTCGCTCGCGGAGGAGGCGGTGGAGCGCACGGCGCGCTGGGCCGAGCGCAGTGTGAGGGCCCGCGCGGCGGGGCAGGCCGTCTTCGGCATCGTGCAGGGCGGCGTGCACCTCGACCTGCGCGAGCGCTCCGTCGGGCAGATCGCCTCGTTGCCCTTCGAGGGCTTCGCGATCGGTGGCGTCAGCGTCGGCGAACCGACCGAGCTCCAGAGGCCCGTGGTCGCCCACACGGCTCCGCTCCTGCCGGAGGACAAGGCGCGCTATCTGATGGGCGTCGGCCATCCGCAGGACATCCTGCACGCCGTGTCGTGCGGCGTGGACCTGTTCGACTGCGTTCTGCCGACTCGCATGGCTCGGCACCACTGCCTCTACACCCTCCACGGCCGCGTGAACGTTCTGAACGCCAAGTGGGAGCGCCACGACGGTCCGTTCGACCCGGACAGCGTGTTCCCGGAGACCCGCCGCTACTCCGCGGCCTACGTCCGTCACCTCTTCAAGGCCGGAGAGGACTTGGGGGCCCGGATCGCCAGCCTGCACAATCTGGCGTTCTACGCCCGACTCATGGAGGAGATCCGAGGGGCGATCGAGGAGGGCTCCTGGCCCCGGCTGATGGAGCGGTACGCGCGGGCCTGACTCCGCCGCGAGGCCGCGGAGAAACCCGCACCAATACTGGGGAAATCATCCCTCCAAAACGCCCGAAAGCGTCCTATCATGATGGTTGTCGCCCCATGGGCCACCGCGTGTGGTCCTTGGGGCGGCCTCGCTTTCGGTGGTCCGTCGGTTCGAAGGCTTCCGGCAAGTAAACTGACGCGACCCATGGCAGTCGTGTCCGTCCGCATCCCCCAGATGGGCGAGGGCCTCCAGGAGGCCCGGGTCGTCGCCTTGCTCAAGCAGCCCGGCGATCTCGTCCTCCGGGACGAGCCGATCTATCAGATGGAGACCGACAAGGCCGTGCTGGACGTCGAGTCTCCGTTCTCCGGTGTGCTGTTGGAGTGGACGGCCGGCCCAGACGACATCCTTCCCATCGGCGCCGAGATCGCCCGCATCGAGACGGAGGACGAGGCCACCGCCGAACCGGCTCCGTCGGCGCCCGCACCCCAAGAGACCGCCCCGGCACGAACCGAAGCGCCGACCGTCCCGGCCGGGGGACCCCTGCGCAACGCGGAGGCCGCGCCCCGGACCGTGGCCTACGCGCGGTCGAAGGGCCTGACGGACGAGGAGATCCGATCCATCCCGAGGGCGGGCGGGCGCCTCACGGAGGCCGACGTCGACGCCTACCTGCTCTCCCGCTCGCCCGCCGGCGAAGCCTATGAGGATCGGCCCATGCCCCAGCGGCAGCGGGTGCTGGCCAGCCGCCTCTCTCGGGCCCATCAGCTCGCCGTGCCGAGCGCGCTCACCGTCGTGGCTCCTTGGGGTCCCGTCGAGCGGCTGAAGGCGCGCATGGCCGCCGCCGGCGGCGACTTCCAGCCCTCGGCGTTCACCGTCTTCGCCTTCGCCGCGGCCAAGGCGGTGCGCAACCACCCGGCTCTGCGCACCCAGCTCGTGGGAGACTCGACCCTCCGAATCCACCGGACCTTGACGCTCGGCATCGCGGTGGCGCGAGAGGGGGACGAGCTGGTGCTCGCGGCCGTGCCGGGCGCCGACCAGCTGGAGTGGCGGCCGTTCGCCGAGGCCGTCCGCAGCGCGATCCTGCAGGCCCGGCAGGGAGCCGATCAAGCCAGCGACGCCGTCACGCTCTCCCTCACCAACCTCCAGTCGCAGGGTGTCTGGGACGGCTACCCCGTGGTCGTGCCGCCAGCCGTGGCCACTCTGCTGCTCGGCGAGCCGCACTGGAGCTGGGTCGATTCGGAGAACGGTCCCGTCCTCGCCAAGGTCGTCCACCTCACCCTGGCGTTCGACCACCGCCTTATGAACGGCGTCGGCGCGGCCGCGTTCGTGAACGAGGTCAAGGCCAACCTGGCGGACATCGAAGCCCTCATCCCCATCCCATGAAACCGATCATCGGCATCACCACGTCGTCCGAGCGCAAGACCGAAGGCACGCGAACGGGCACCATTCGCCTCGACTGGAACTACGCGGAGGCTGTGGAGCGCGAGGGCGCGGCGCCGATCCTGTTGCCGCCGAACGCCGACCCAGCCGACGTCCTGCCGCTGGTGGACGGCCTGCTGGTGCCGGGCGGCGACGACATCGATCCCCGCCTCTGGGGCGAAAGGCGCCACGAGAAGACTTCGCTCATCGACCCGGCGCGCTTCGAGTCGGACCGAGCCTACGTGCTCCGAGCGCCGAAGGAACTGCCGATTCTCGGGATCTGCTACGGGTGCCAGCTGCTGAACGTCGTGGCAGGGGGCACGCTGCACCAGCACGTCCCGGACGTGGTCGGCCACGGCGAGCACAGCGGGGGAACGATGCAGACCTACGACGTCGTCCCCGGCACACGGCTGCACGGGATTCTGGGCGACACGGCCGAGGGCCGAAGCTACCACCACCAAGCGATCCGGGACTTGGCCGAGGGGTTCGTCGTCTCGGCGCGCCACGAGGACGGCACGGTCGAGGCCATCGAATCGGCGCGTCATCCGTTCCGGCTGGGCATCCAGTGGCACCCCGAGCGGACGCTCGGCTCGCCGACCAGCGACCGGCTGTTCCGGGCTTTCGTGGAGCAAGCGGCCCGCTACCGCGCCCAGAGGGCGTGAGAGCCCGTCAGCGCGCGCCCCGGACGTTCCTGAGCAGCACCGCCCCCAGGCCGAGGCAGAACGCAGCGACGGCGAACACCGCGCCGTAGGCGACCGGCGGGTACTGCAGCACGGCGCCGAAGCCGGGATCGATCCAGCGCAGCCACCCCAACGTCCGACCGACCAGATCGAGGGCCATCGAGGTCACCGACGCGAGGTTCGGCGAAGTGCCGAACGCCCCGAGGAGGAAGCCCGCCGCCGCTGGAGCGATCGTCTGCGGCAGAACCATCGAGACGTGCCACACGGCCATGTCCTTCCCGGCGTCCTTCCTGCTCGGCAGCACATCTGTCCCGAGCGCCCAGTCGACGCTGATGTACGCGCCGTAGCCCAGGCCGAACACGATCCCGACGGCCAGCGCCTGCTCCAGGGTATGGCAGAAGGCGAGCAGGAGGGCCATCGCCGCGATGGTCCCGTTCGCCAGATACACCACCCGCTTGCGGCCGATGCGGTCCGAAAGCGCGCCCCCGACGAAGGAGCTCACGGTGGCCCCCAGCAGGATCAGCGCGAGCATCTCGCTGGCGGTGGTCGCCGGGGTCGCCACCCCGATCACGTCGCGCAGGTAGTACTGCACGAACGGCTGCACGGCGTAGAAGCCGGTCATCACCAGCGCGCGCGTAAGCCAGACCCACGCGAAGTCCGGGTGCTTGCGGGGATCGATCCACAGCGACCGCAGGTGCTCGAGCACGGTCACCCGCGGAGGCCTGGAGGGCAAGGGGATCTCCCGGACGCCCAGCACCGTGGCCAGCATCGCGAGCGTGAGGCCGCAGCCCACGAGCAGGTAGGCCACCTCCAACCGACCGGCCTGAGCCATCGGCCCGGACAGAAGCGCCCCCGTCAGGGTGCCGAGCTGCGAGAGGAGGGCCATGTAGCCGCTGGCGACGCCCCGCTGGTCCTGCGGCACCAGGTCCGGGATCATCCCGCTGTAGGCGGCCGTCGCCACATTGTTGCCCAGCTGCACCACGCAGTACGCTCCCAGGAACGGCCAGAAGGCCATCTGCCGGGCGAAGTGCAGCATCCCCCACAGGCCCGCCAGAGTGGCGAGCGTGCCCCAGAAGAGAAACGGCCTCCTCCTGCCCCATCGGCTGGCGCAGCGATCGCTCACGCCGCCGGCGATCAGCGGAACCACGAGCGCGACGATCGCCGCGAGGCTGAACGCGAGACCGAGGTATTCGCCGCGCCGGGTCGGCTCCATGTCCTCGATCTGCTTGGGCAGCAGCACGACGAGCAGAGCCCCCCAGAGAAGGTTCGAGCCGAACCAATAGGCCGCCAGCGCGAGGTGCGTTCCGACCGACAGGCGTTTGCCGGCGTAGGGCGACTGCACCTCCGGCATGGCTTGGGGGGACATCGCTTCCCATTATGGCGGGACTGCGTGGCGCCCTCGGAGGGACTCGAACCCCCGACGCCCTCCTTAGGACGGAGGCGCTCTATCCGCTGAGCTACGAGGGCGCGCTGTCCTTCAGGATACCCGAAGCGGGATCGTCCCATGGCCTCCGGTCCGCGGGCCGTATCCTTGGGCCATGGTCGCATGGTTGATCGCCGCCGCCCTCGCGGAGCCCGATTCGCTCCCGGTCGCTCCCGTGCCGGGGGAGACGCATCTGCGGAACGTCCGCCAGCTGACGTTCGGCGGGCAGAACGCGGAGGCGTACTGGAACGTGGACGGCACCAAGCTGATCTATCAGTCGAAGCAGCCCGGCTATCCCGACGAGCAGATCTTCGTGATGAACGCGGACGGTTCGGGCAAGCGCCTGGTCAGCACGGGGCTCGGCCGGTGCACCTGCAGCTACTTCCTGCCCGACGGATCCGGGATCATCTTCAGCAGCACGCACGAGCGGGACCCCGGCCCGCAGGCCCCGGCCGACATGAGCCAAGGCTACGTGTGGGTGGTCAATCCGCTTTTCGCCCTCTATCGGGCGGACCCGGATGGTGGCAACCTCAGGCCGCTCATCAAGAAGCGCGGGTACGTCGCCGAGGCTACGGTCAGCCCGAACGGCGACTTCATCACCTTCACGGGCGGCTTCGACGGAGACCTCGAGATCTATCGCGCGAACCTGGACGGCACGAACATCCAGAGGCTGACCCGCGAGTACGGCTACGACGGAGGCCCGTTCGTGTCGTGGGACGGCAAGAAGATCGTCTATCGCCGCGACGAGATCGAGAGCGACGCCGAGCGGAGGGACTACAAGGAGCTGTTCAAGCGCAACCTGGTCCGGCCGGGCAGGCTGGAGATCTGGATCATGGATTCCGACGGCCGGAACAAGCGGCAGGTGACGCGCCTGGGGGCAGCCAGCTTCGCACCGTTCCTTCACCCGGACGGCAAGCGCATCATCTTCTGCTCGAACTACGGAGACCCCAAAGGGCGCGAGTTCGATCTGTTCCTGATCAACGTGGACGGCACCGGCCTGAAGAGGATCACCCGCTCGCCCGAGTTCGACGGCTTCCCGATGTTCACCCGCGACGGCAAGCGGCTGGTGTTCGCCAGCAACCGCTACGGCAAGGTGCGGGGAGAGACGAACGTCTTCGTCGCGGACTGGGTCGACTGAGCGGGAGTCAGTCCTCCCACAGAACCTTGACCACCGCCTTCAGCACGGCGGCGGTTCCCCCTTGCGGATCCAAGCCGGGCGCGTGGAGCTCGCCCGGAAGCAGCACCGCGAACCAACCGGCCGCAAGGGGCAGGCGCCACCCCCGTCCCTCGACGAAGCCGACGTCGCGCTGGGCGTCGAAACCGGCGTCGTCGCTCGGCGCCGCCTCGGGAGACCACTCGATCTCCTCCTCGCCCATCGCGACGAACTGCACGTCGGCGTACCGCCGGTGGTATTCCAAGGGCCCCTGGGCTTTCGTGGCGTACTCCGAGACGACCGCGTAGACCCTGTCTCCGTCGATCTCCCACCGGCCGGAGGCGGTTTCGGACCAGTCCCGCCCCTCCAGCCACCGGAAGGCGACGTCGAAGGCGGCCGGAAGACCGTAGGCGCGGCGGTTCTCCAATCGGTCGAGAATCATGGTTCCTCCGAGAGCTCCAGCAGATACTGCCCCTGCGCGTGCGGGTCGACGGCGAAGCCAACCTGGAGCATCGTCTGCCCCAGAATCTCCTCCGGGAAGCAGGGCGGGGCCACCCAGGGCGCCTTGGGCAGCGCGTGCGCCGCGTGCCGGATCACCTCGGCGAGCTGCTGCAGGGTGGTCGGGCTGGGGGAGAGCGAGAGGCCGTGGATCTGCACGGCTCTGCCCGCGAACTCGAGGATGGCCGCGGCGTTGCCCCAAGCGAAGGCCCTGCATTCGGCGCCCAGGTGGCACAGGGCCTCGCCCGTGACCATCCAAGGGGCGTCCGGCACCGCCGTGCGCGCGATCCGCCTGGCCGCCTCCGCCGGATCGATCTCCTCGGCGCGCCCCCTGGCGCCCAGAACCTCCTCGGCCCGCCACCCAACCAGCCGACGGACCTTTCGGAACCCCAGGCTCTCGTGGAGGCGCACCGCCGTCTCGTTGCATTCGAAGGCCTCCAGCCAGATGTTCCGTTCGCCGCGCTCGCGAGCCTCGGTGATCAGCCGGCGCATGAACCACCGCCCGAGCCCCCGGCCACGAAGCTCCGGCACGATCCCCATGGCCAGGAACCGGCACGACCGGCCGCGATGCGCCACGAGGGCCAGTCCAGCGAACCGATCCCCCAGGAACAGCCTCCGACTCAGCAGAAGCGACGCGCCATCCTGCGTCAGCAGCCGGTCCACGGTCCGGTCGCCGATGCGGAGCGGGACGCAGTAGTCCTCGAAGGACCAGGCCAGGTCCCGGCGGATCTCCTGCAGGGTGCAGGCCCGCAGGTCTTCGGTCCGCAGCGCGGCCTCGCCAGAGGCCTGTTCGGGTTCCATCACAGCTCCGCCGCGTGGACGATCAAGCGGAAAACATCGGTGTTGTCCACGTACGGCCCGCGCACTGGGTCGGTCCGCTTGGCGAACTCCAGCAGCTGGACCGCGCCGGCGCCCCTCGCGAACAGCGGAACCAAGGACCTCGTGTGGCTGGTGTAGTTGAAGGCCATCCCCGGCATCTTCCCCGGTCCGTTGTCTACCAGGGGATCGAACGGCTTGGTGGCGGAGTTCGGACCCCACAGCAGGCCCGTCTCGTGGTCGGCGGTCACGATCAGCAGGTTCTTGCTCCAGCCGCCGTTGCGCTCGATCCAACGCACGACCGTGGCGACGGCGTCGTTGAAGTCAAGCTGCTCCTCGATCATGCGCCCCATCTGGTTGGCATGGTTCGCCCAATCCACGGCCCCACCCTCGATCATCAGGAAGAACCCCTTCGGGTTGCGGGCCAGCACCTGGAGCGCGCCGCGGGCCATCGTGGCGAGGTTGGGCACGCCCTGGTTCAGCGGATCCGCGAAGGGCGGCCGCGTCTTGACGTCGCCCTTCCCTGGCCGGCCCTGCTGCAGGGTCTCGCCGACGCGGGCCGTGCCCAGCACCCTGGTCTTCCCCATCAGGTCCAGCGTCCCGTTCGCCAGCTTCTCGAACTCCTCGAGGCTCTCGAGGTACCGGAAGGGAGTCTTCTGCCCCGCGAGCAGCCGGAACGTCTCGAGTCCGCCCACAAAGTCCGCCGTCGGAACCTTCTTCCGCTCAGCCTTCGCGTCGTACCAAGGGTGCCCGGCGCCCAGGATCACGTCCACGCCGGACCGGAAGACCATCTCGTTGGCGATCTCCGCGTAGTTGTTGCGGCTCAGGTTGTGGGCGACCATGCCCGCGGGGGTCGCGTGGCTCCAGGGCACCGTGGTCACCACGCCTGTCGATCGCCCCGAAGCCTTGGCGAGCTGGTGCAGGTTCGTCAGCGGCTTGCCGAAGTCGGACATGCCGATCGAGTTGTTGTAGGTCTTCACCCCCGTCGCCAGGGCCGTGGCCGCCGCCGCGGAGTCCGTCGCGCCGGACTTCAGCCACGCGTAGCCCTCGGTCAGGCTCCAAGCCTTGGCGGGGTCGTACACGATGCTCCGCGTTTGCTTCCCACTGTTGGTGGGCTTCGAGGAGAGATTCAGCGGGTGCGTGGAGCAGGCCAGGCGGATCCACTCGGGTCCGTCGTAAACGGGCTTCGCCTGCGAGTACATCCGAGCCGCGTCGAACGAGTTGAAGCCGCTGCCGTCGGCGATCATCAGGATCACGTTCTTGGCGCCGGCCGGGGCGAGCGCCGCGACGGCCAGAAGCAGAAGAGCCGACAGGAGCCTTCGGACCATGGCCGATTATCGCACAAGGCTCCGAGCGGCTAGCTCCCGAAACCGATCCGCAGCGCCACGGCGTGCCGGCACGGCGCCTCGGGCAGGCTCACGACCAGACCCTCCCCAGTCTGCTGGAACGGAAGAGAGTCGGGACCGCCCAACAGGCCGACCCGCTCGACGGGTCGCGGTTCCAGCTGCATCCTTGATGCGAGGGAGCGGATCGCCACCCGAGGGCCGGGCACGGCCAAGACGATGGCGTAGAGCGCACCCCCCTTGGTCGTGAAGCGGATGTCCTCGGACGTGAACGGCGAGCGGGCCGTGTCTTGGAACGCACCCTCCACCACCCTCGTCGGCCCCTCTCCGAAGACCTTCCAAGGGCGCGTGCCGTAGATCGCCTCTCCGTTGACCCGAAGCCAAGCACCGATCTCGCGGAGGATCTCCTGATCGCCCTCGGGGATCGTCCCGTCGGCCTTCGGCCCGACGTTCAGCAGCAGCGCGCCGTTCTTGCTGACGATGTCGGCCAGGTCGTGGATCAGATCGGTGGGCCGCTTGTAGTCCAGACCCTCGACGTAGCCCCACGAGTTCTTCGCCGTGGCGGTGTCGGTCTGCCAGAAGCGCGGCCGGATGTCCGCGAGCTGCCCGCGCTCCACGTCGAACACCGCGGCCTTCTCAGGGAACGCCTCGTTCTTGTAGTTGACGGCAACCCCCTGCCCCCACGCGGCCGCGCGGTTGTAGTAGTAGCTGGCGAACCGCCGCAGGTACGGCGCGAACGCCGGCTGCTCGATCCACCAGTCGAACCAGAACAGCTGCGGGCGGTACGAGTCGATCAGCTCCGCGCAGCGCCGCAGCCAATCCTCCAAGAACGCCTCGTCCGGCTGGTTCTGTCCGAAGTCGAACCCGCCGGGATGCGCCGGCCCGTAGAAGTCCTGGAACGCGGGGTCCTGCACGTCCGACGGGAACTCCCGGCCGCCGTTCATGAACCACCAGTGCTCGGCTCGGTGCGAGGAGACGCCCAGCACCATCCCCCTCTCGCGCACGGCTCGGGCCAGTTCGCCCAGCACGTCGCGGCAGGGGCCCATCTGCGCGGCGTTCCAGCGGGTCAGCCGGCTGGCGTACATGGCGAATCCGTCGTGGTGCTCGGCGACCGGCACGACGTACTTCGCTCCGGCCTCCAGGAAGAGGTCCGCCCACTGGTCTGGGTCGAACCGCTCCGCTCGGAACATCGGAATGAAGTCCTTGTATCCGAAGCGGTCCTGCGGCCCGTAGGTGCGCACGTGATGCTCGAACTCGGCCGACCCCCGCACGTACATGTTGCGCGGGTACCACTCGTTGCCGAAGGCGGGAACGCTGTACACGCCCCAGTGGAGGAAGATCCCGAATTTGGCGTCTAGGTACCACTCGGGGACGACGTAGTTCTCGAGGCTGTCCCAAGACGGGCGGAAGGGGCCGGGCGGGTTCGACACGGTCACGCGCGCACGTTACCCGCTGGCCAGCGGCTCCGTCGCGCTCACTCGGCCACTTTGAGCACGCTGAGGAACGCCTCCTGCGGAAGCTCCACCGAGCCGATCTGCTTCATCCGCTTCTTGCCCTCCTTCTGCTTCTCCAGGAGCTTGCGCTTGCGCGTCACGTCGCCGCCGTAGCACTTGGCCAGAACGTTCTTGCGGTAGGGCTTCACGGTCTCCGCTGCGATCACCTTGCTGCCGATCGCGGCCTGGATCCGCACCTCGTACTGCTGCCGCGGCACGACCTTGCGCAGCTGCTCGACCATCGCCCGACCCCGCGCGTAGGCGAACTGCCGGTTCACGATGAACGAGAGGGCGTCCACGGGGTCGCCGTTCAGCAGGATGTCGACCTTCACCAGGTCGCTGCGGATGCTGTCCGTGAGCTCATAGTCGAAGCTGGCGTAGCCCTTGGTGCCGCTCTTGAGCTTGTCGAAGAAATCCAGCAGGATCTCCGCCAGCGGCAGGGTGTAGTGCAGGATCACCCGGCTCTGCGAGGGGTATTCGGACCGCAGGTAGACGCCGCGGCGCTCCTGGCACAGCGTCATCACGGCCCCGACGAACTCCGTGGGCACCATGACCGTCGCGTGGACCGCCGGCTCCTCGATGTACGCGATGCGCACCGGATCGGGCATGGCGCTCGGGTTGCTGATGTGGAGCACGCTCCCGTCGGTCAGGTGCACGGTGTAGTCGACGCTGGGCGAGGTGAGGATCAGATCCAGGCCGAACTCGCGCTCCAGCCTCTCTCGGGCGATGTCCATGTGCAGGAGGCCGAGGAAACCGCACCGGAAGCCGAAGCCCAGCGCGACCGACGTCTCCGGCTCGAAGTCGAGGGCCGCGTCGTTCAGCTTGAGCTTCTCCAAGGCGTCGCGCAGGTCCTCGTACTGCTCGCCGTCCGCCGGATACATCCCGCAGAACACCATCGGCTTGGCCTTGCGGTAGCCGGGCAGCGGCGTCTCGGCGGGCCGGTCGGCGGAGGTGATGGTGTCGCCGACGCGGGCATCGCCGATGTTCTTCATCCCTGCGGTCACGAAGCCGACCTGGCCGGTCTCCAGCGTCTGGCCCACCTCGAGCTGGGGCCGGAAGATGCCCACCGAGTCCACGTCGAACTCGGCTCCGCTCGACATCATCCGGATGCGGTCCTTCGGCCGGATCGACCCGTCCACGACCCGCACGTAGGCGACCGCCCCTTGGTAGCTGTCGAAGTGCGAGTCGAAGATCAGCGCGCGCAGAGGGCCCTCCGGCCTGCCCGAGGGAGGCGGAATGCGGTGCACGATCGCCTCGAGAATCTCGTCGATGCCCTCGCCGGTCTTCGCCGAGGCCAAGATCGCGTCGGAGGCGTCGATCGCGACGGCGTGCTCGATCTCCTCCCGAGCCCGCTCCACGTCGGCGTGCGGAAGGTCGATCTTGTTGATGACCGGGACGATCTCCAGGTTCTGGTTCATCGCCATGGCTGCGTTGGCGATGGTCTGCGCCTCCACTCCCTGCGTGGCGTCGACCACCAGCAGCGCGCCCTCGCACGCCGCCAGGCTTCGGCTGACCTCGTAGGTGAAGTCCACGTGGCCCGGCGTGTCGATCAGGTTCAGGTCGTACGTCTGCCCGTCCTTGGCCGTGTAGCGCAGGCGGACGGCGGTCATTTTGATGGTGATGCCGCGCTCCCGCTCCAGGTCCATCGTATCCAGCATCTGCTCCTTGGCCTGGCCGCGCACCGCGCCGCAGCGCTCGATCAGCCGATCGGCGAGCGTCGACTTGCCGTGGTCGATGTGCGCGATGATGCAGAAGTTGCGGATGTGGGACTGGTCCATGGAGCCCGGATGCTGCTTCGGATTGTACCGTCGCGGCCGGTGCGGGCCGAGGCCGGTCAGGCTGGCATCAGGGTGAGAACCGTGGCCTCGGGGCTGCAGCCGAGCCTCGACGGGTACCCCGTGGTGCCCAGCCCACGGCTCACGTACACCGGGGTCGGCGCCTCCGGGTGGAATCCCCTCACGTACTTCTCGCCGTTCCGCGTGTGCATCGGCGTCCAGCCCCACGGAAACGTGAACTGCCCGCCGTGGCTGTGACCGCTCAGCATCAGGGCGGGGCCCTCCGGCAGCAGGTCCGCGCAGTCCGGCTCGTGCCACAGCACCACGGCCGCTTCTCCAGGCTCCAGTCGCGCGAGGGCGCCTTCCGGATCCGGCGCACCGGCGTTCGCTGAATCGAGCCCCACCCAAGCGACCCCCTTGTGGCGCCAGACCTCGTTCACGAGGAACCGGAACCCGAGCGTCTCCAGGATCGGCCGCATCAGATCCGGTCCGCCTCCGCCCCAGTACTCGTGGTTCCCGGCGATCGCCACGACGTCGCCCGCGAGGGGCTCCAACCCCTCGAACGCCTCCCCGATCAGCCACGGAACGTCCGGGCGCCAGTAGGCGATCAGATCGCCCGCCAGCACCACCACGTCCGGCCGCTCGGCCACGACCGCCTCGACGGCCCGCTGGGTGAGGCGCACCGTGTAGCGGTCCCTCAGGTGGCAGTCGGCGATCAGCCCGATGCGGAACCCGGCTAGGGCGGCCGGCCACCGCGGCAGGCGCAAGACGGGGCGCTCCAAGGTCAGCCGCTCCGCCTCGACCAGCATGCCGTAGAGGAGCGTCGCCACGCTGGCGACGCCCAATCCGCCCACGAGGTAACCGAGTTTCAAGACACCGGATTATGGACCCTCGGCGCGGGGAGCTTCACGGCAGGCTCTCGGCCACCCTCCTCAGCACGCCCTCCGCGAGGTCGCCGAGCAACAGGTAGAGGCCGCTTCGGGAGCGGTGCTGCACCACCGCCCTCTGCTCGTCGCTGCGGAGGCTCGGCCCCTGGGGACCGCCCGCCCCGCGCCCTCGCTGGAAGCGCCCGCCCGGTCCGAATCCGTTGCCCCCTCCGCCGAACCTGCGGAAGATGGTGAAGCTTGAGAGTCCGTCTCCGTAGCGAACCGCCGGCTGAATCCGCCCCGCCTGCGAGCGGACCACTCCGTACCGCACCACCGAGTATCCGGGCGGCACGTAGGCCGGAGTCGGCACCGGCTGGCCGGAAAGGCGCTCGGCCTCCTCGCGGCTCGAGACCGGCTCGAAGGTGGTCGGACCGCTCGAAGCCATCGGCTCGCTCGTGACGGGTCTGGCGAGCATGGTCGGGACGGGCCGCCACGGCTCGAGGAGCGTGGTGCGCACGCGCGAGCGCACTCGGCCGTCCGGCGCGAAGATCGTCTCGCTCAGAGGCCAGCCGCTGTCCGCGTCGAGCCAGATCTCCCGCCACGGGTTGCCCTCGTGCCTCGGCCGCACTTCGAATCCCACGGCGGACCTCCCGAGAAGGGTGCCCGAGCGGACGCCCCGCACGGTGTAGTTGGCCGAAGCCCTGCGCAGAGCCTCCCGTCCGTCGAGGCCGCCCTCCGTCAGCCGATACCACTTCGCGCCGTCGGTGGTCTGCCAGCTCTCGCCCTCCAGCTGGAGCACCACGAGCTTCCCGGCGCCGATCCCGTAGGCGCGGCGAACCCGGCCTTCGCCGACGTGCCACACTTCGACTTCCGACTCCACCTCGCGTCCCCCCGTGCTCAGGGCGACCTTCTGCACCGCGTGGTAGGGCTTTGCCGGGCCGAGCACCACCCACTTCAGCAACCGCTCGGGGTCCGGGCTGCAATAGCCGAAGCCGCAGAGCGCCAGAAGAGCGAGGAGGCCGGCCAAGCGTCTCACCGCACGGCCTCCCCGAACGCGAGCAGCACGCGGTGCGGATCGCCCGCGGCGTCCGACGAGGACGAGAGCAGAAACGCGTCGTCCAAGTGCGGAGCGTCGTCCGCCGCCACCACCGCCGAGGGGTTCGAGCTCGGAGCGCGAGGAGACGAAACCCAGACCCCGACCAGGGCCGCCGCCAGGGCCGCCGGCGCCAACCAAGCGAGCCGTCCCATCCACGGCCGCCGATCGGCCAATCCGGCCCTGCGGCGCACGTCCGCCCAACTCCGATCCGGGGCCTCCACAGGCTTGGTCTCCGCCAGCGCGGCCGCCAGCAGGGCGTCCGCCTCCAGCTCTCGCCGGCAAGCCTGGCAACCGGAGAGGTGCGCCTCGACCTCCGCCCGCTCGCGGGAGCCGAGCCAACCCTCGCGATACCCCGCCAACCGATCGTTCACCCAACGACAATCGCGCTTCATGGTTCCGTCACCCCGCGAGCCACTCCCTCAGCTGATCCCTCAGGCGCGCCCTGGCCCGACCGAGCCTCGACTTCACCGTGCCCTCCGGAATCCCCAGCACTCGACCGATCTCCGTCACGTCCATCTCCTCGAAGTGGTGCAGCACGACCACCGTCCGAAACTCCTCCGGAAGCGCCAGGACGGCGCGGTGCAGTGCGGCGTCCCTCTCGCGAGCGGCCAACGACCCCGCGGGATCCTCCGCGCCGCTCCCGGCGCGCTCCAGCCCGTCGATGCTCGCCTCCGGCTTGCGCGATCGGCGGCGCGCCTCGTCCTTCAGCAGGTTCAGCGCGGCGCGGTACAGGTACTTGACGAAGCTCTGGCCGTCGCGGAGGCCTCCCAAGGCTCGGTAAGTGCGGACGAACGCGCCCTGCGCGGCGTCCTCCGCGAGGTCCCCGTCGCCGGACATCCGATAGGCGAACCGGTACACGCGCGCGAAGTGGCGCGAGAAGAGACGGTCGAACGCCGAAGGGTCGCCGTCCCGGGCGCGCTGCACGTCGTAGCCGTCGGCGTCCAGAACGGTCTCCCCAGCTGTCATCGTCGTCTCCAGCGAGCGTGCCATAGGCCTCCGAAGACAAGGACGCCGGGCGGCCCCTCGCGTTCCCGCCGAATTCCTGAAAGAAAAGGGCCGCGCCCTTCCCAGAGGGTGCGGCCCGACGCATCGCCGATCGATCGGGGGCTCAGTTCCGGCCGGGGCCTCCCGGTCCGCCGCCGCGCTGTCGCCCGCCGCCGAAGCCGAAGCCTCCGCCGGGCGGGTCCTGCCGCTTGAACTCGGCGCCGCGCATCGCCTTCAGCTTGCTCTGCTGCTCCGGGGTGAGAACCTTCATGGTCTCGGTCTCCAGAGCCTTCTGGTTGTTCTGCATCGCCTGCTGAACCTGCTCGCGGGTGACGCTGCCGTCCCGCATCCTCTGGAAGAGCGACATGTTGGCCTCGCCGGCCTTGCGCTGAAGATCCTCAATCTTGGAGACCTGCTGGCTGCTGAGACCGAGCTCCTTCTGGATCTCCTTGTCCATCAGCGCCGCGGGTCCCATGAGCTGGAGGCGGATCTCCTTCATGCGCTTCTGCTGCTGGGGCGTCAGGACCTGGTTGATCTCCTTGTCCTGGGCCTCCATCATCTTGCGCATCTCCTCCATCCTAGCCTGCCAATCACCCTGGCCACCGCCGGGGCCGCCGCCGGGCCCGCCCATGCGGCTGCGCATCTGCTCGCGGTACTTCTGGCTGATCGCCTCGATCTTGGCCTTCTGGTCGGCGGAGAGCTTCAGGTCGTTCTGGACGTCCTGGCGCATCAGCATGAACCCGGAGCCCATGCCCATGCCCATGCCGCCGCCGAACATGCCGCCCCGGCGCATGCCTCCCTGCCCGCCGGGCCCGCCGGGACCCTGGGCGAGGGCGACCGCCGCCACCACGCACATCGTGCTCGCGAAGAGCGTCTTCATCCACTTGTTCATCAGTTGGTTCCCCCCTTGTTGGAGTCGTTGTTCTGCCGAGTCTGGTTTCCGCCGCCGGGTCCGTTGGTCGTCGGCGCCGGCCCCACGATCTTGTCCAGAGCCTTGCGCGTGGGCTCGCTGAACCCGCTGCGCTGCTGCTCCTGGAGCTTCTTGGCGTCCTCGGGATTCCGAACCACGCGCGGAGTGAGGAACACCAGCAGCTCGGTCTTCTGCTTGCTACGGTCGGTCGACCGGAACAGGTTCCCGAGGAACGGGATGTCGCCGAGAAGCGGAATCTTCTTGGTCGTCGCGGTGACCGTGCTGCGGATGATGCCGCCGAGGATCACCGTCTCCCCGTCCTTGACGGCGACCGTGGTGTTCGCCTGCCTCTGGTTCACGATCGGAGCGTTGAAGCTGGTGAACCCCTGCAGGTCGTTGGCCGTTTGGACGATGTCCATCGTGACGTAGCCGTCGGCGGTGATCCGCGGGGTCACGTTCAGGATGATGCCGACGTCCTGGAAGGCGTAGTTGTACGAGATGTTGCCGTTGGTGTCGACGCGCGAGCTCAGCACGTAGGGGACGCTCTGGCTGATGTTGATCTCCGCCGTCGAGTTGTTCGACGTGAAGATGCGCGGCGTCGACAGCACCTCGAACCGCTGGTCGGTCTTCAGCATGTTCAGGAACGCCTCGAGGTTGCCGCCGGTCATCGTGTACCGAAGGCCCTCCAGCGGCGGGTTGGCGTTCTGAAGGCCGAAGCGCTGCTGGCCCACGGCCGTCTGGCCCGCGGACCCGAACGCGTTGCGCTCGGTGAACGTCCACTCCACGCCGAGCTTGTCCGCGGTGTCCAGCGAGGCCTCCACGATGATCGTCTCGATCATCACCTGCTCCGGGATCCGGTCGAGCTGCTCGAGGATCCGCTTGAGAAGGTCCACGTTGTCCGGGTTCGTCACCACGATCAGGCTGTTCGTGTTCGGATCGGGGATGACGGACACCTGGCCCGTGAGGTCCCTCACGTTGATGAGGCGGCCCTCCTCGTCCCGGGCGGTCCCTTGGCCCTGCTGCCGGGTCTGAGTCCCGGTTCGTTGGCCGAACTGTCCCCCGAAGAACCCGCCCTGGAAGCCGATCTGCGTCTGCAGCTCGCCTCCGTCGCTCTCCGGATCTTGGAGCGCCAGTTCGAGGAAGTTGGGGTCCTCGCTGTTCGACTGGGGCGCCCGTCCCGCGCCGCCGCCCAGCCCTCCGGCCCCTCCAGCGCCGCCGGTGTTGTTGGTGCGGCGGTTGGTGGTCTGGTTCCGCGTGATCCCGGTGTTGGCCCTCTGGCCGAAGTTGCCCGTTCCCGTCGCGCGACCGCCGAAGGTCTGGTTCAGGATCGTCGAGATCTGGTCCGCGCGGGCGTTCAGGAGCGGGAAGACGAAGGTGGTCTCGGCGTACTCCACCGGCTGGTCCAGCTCCTTCACGAGCAGCTCGACCAGCTTCAGGTTCTCCTCCGTGGCCGTCACGACCACCGAGTTGGTGCGCGTCTCGGCAACGACCGAACCGAACGCGGCCTGGGCGTTGCCGCCGAGCCGCATGAAGGCACCGAACCGCTGTTCGAACGGCACCTGCTGGGTGCCCGTGCCTCCTCGACCCTTGGGGGCGTTGCTGATCAGCACGTTCTGAACGACCGGGGCGATGTCCTGGGCGTTGGCGTACTGCAGCTTGAACACCTGCGAGCGCATCGGAGCCTCGGTGGGCTGGTCGATCTGTTTGATGATCTCCTCCACCTGCTCGTGCTCGCGCCTCGTGGCGTTCACGATGACCGAGTTGCTGTAGTCGTCTGAGGAGGCCCGCACCGTGCCGCCCCTCTGTTGGCCCCCGCCGAAGCCGGGGAAACCGCCGCCGCCGAACCGGCCCCGGCCGAACGGGCCGCCCTGCTGGCCCTGCTGTCCCATCTGCATGAACATCTGGAACGGGTTCGGCTGGTTGCCGGCCTGCATCGCGAACACGTCGTTCACCACGCGTGCCACCTGGGCGGCGTTGGCGTACTTGATCGGATACACCTTGAGTTCCAGCTCCGGCTGGCGGAACATCTCGGCCATCCGGCTGAAATCGAACCCCTGGGGCATCCCTCCGGCATCCTGGCCGCCGCCCCGTCCGCCGCGCTGCGGCCGCTGTCGGACGACCAGGTGGTTCCCCTCCTTCACGATCTCCGCGTTCTTCAGGCCCAGAGCGCTGTTGACGATGGAGAACGCTTCAGAGAGGGGCACGGCCTTGGGGGTGCTGACCGTCAGCTGGCCGCTCAGCCCGGGATCCTTCACGATCGTCACACCGGAGGCCTTGCTGAGGAGGGCGACGACCATGTCGATGCTGGCGCCCCGGAACTCGAGCTTGAGGGTCTTCTTCGGGTCCAGCTTGAACTGCTCCCAGGGTGGAGTGCTCGCGAACGAGTTGCCGAAGTCGAACTGCGCCGGAGCCGCCCCCACGACGGCGAGAGCCGCCAGGCACGCTGCAAGTCTGCTAAAAAATCGGTGCGCCATTGTTCGCCCCCTGTCCTCCCATACCTTCCGAACGGCCTTCTCGGTTCCGAGGCCCGCGATTGGGGCGCGTCGGAGCCGGCGGTTCCGGCTGCAAGCTCAATCCAGGCCCGATCGGGCCCCGCAGTGTTGGGTCCAAAGTCACGGGCCTCACCTCCGTCGCGCCGCCCGAGGCGACCGTCGGAGGGGCCGGCGGCTCCTGGCTCGCGACGTCGATCGTCCTCTGCAGGCCGTCGGGACCCGCGAGGGTCAGCGACTCGGGGGTGATGGCGACCACCCTGGAGCCGTTCCACACCTCGCCGTGCCGCAGGAAGACCCCTTCTCCCGACTTCTGGTTCTCGACCAAGGCCATCGGCACGGAGTCGATCTCGGCCATGCCCTTGTACATCCAGTTCGGGTCGCCGCCGGTCAGCGACGCGGGGATACCCCCAGCCAGCGGACCGCCCTTGCCCCTCTTCGAGGCCACCAGCGGCACGAACGGGTTCCGCAGCTTCATCGCCACCTGCGGGAACTTCGCCTCGTAGTCCTCCTGGGTGAAGCTGTCCGTACCCTTGGCCGCGCTGGCCCGCGCCGTGCGCCGGGACGACTTCGGAGTCTCCGGCTCCTGAGTCAGATAGACCACGCTCGCCAAGGTCGCGAGCCCCACCAGGGACCACACGAGTCTCCTACTGACCGCCACCGACGACCCTCCCTGCGGCAAGCCGCGCCTTACGATCCTCGCCCTTGCCGCCGTTGTTCGGCGCCTGGGCGAAGGCGACCACTCCCACCGTGGCGGAGACGTCCCCAATCCCCTGGTCGCCGGCGTTGAACTGCGCCGACACCACCGCCAGCCTCGAGCCCTCTGCCTCCAGAAGCCGGATGAAGCGGACCACGTCCGGGAACGGCCCGCTCACGTTCGCCGCGAAGCCGAGCTGCTCCAGCCCCTCCGACTGCACGGCTTTCTGGGGCCGGAAGGACGACAGAGCCAGCCCGCAGCGCTTGGCGAGCTGCTCGACGGTCGCCAGAGCTTTGGGACCCACCTGGTCCGGAGCCATGGCGTAGACCCGGCGGTTGATCTTCGCCTCGAGCTCGGCCAACGATCGCTTGGTCAGCTCGATCTGCTTCTCCAGCTGGCGCTCCTGGCGCCTCTTCGCGTCGGCGTCCACCAGCGAGGCGTCTCCCCTCGGCCACCAGAAGTACGCGAGGCCCAACAGGAGCGCGGCCGCGGAGACCCACTTGACCAGAACCGCCCATCCTTCGGGCGAAAGCCTCGGGCTCATCGGGACGCCCCCCTCCGCGTCGTCTTCTCGGCCGACAGCAGCGGAACGTTGCCGACCACGTGTGCCCCGACTGAGAACTGGACCACGGGCGTGTCCTCCACGTCGATCTTGTTCGCGAACAGCAGCTTGACGTCCCGGAAGCGGCCGTTGCCGGCCAGCGTCTGCACCAGGCGGCCTACGGACTCGTTGTCCAGCGCCGAGCCTCTCAGGCTCGCCGGGCGACCCCGCTCCACGCTGAAGCCGGTCAGCCAAGCCGACGGAGGAACGGCCTCGGAGACGACCAGGGCGACGTCGGAAACCCTCTGGCCAGGCTCGAACGCACGGTCGAGCGCGGTCTCCAGCCGCTGGGCTTCCGCGTAGCGGCTCTCCAGGAGCGACCGCTCCTTGCGCAGCTTGGTCAGCCGGGCGTTCCACCTCGCCTCGGCCTGTCGCCGCGCGGCCGCCCGGTCCGACAGGTCCAGACCGATCGCCACCCAGAGCACCAAGGCCGCGGCGGCGAGGAGGGCCGCCTGTCGAATCCGGGTGCGGGTCCTCCGTCGGGCCCGCTCGGCTGCCCGCTCGGGATGCTCCAGGTGGATGTCCAGCTCGAGCCCCTCGGGCGACGCGAGGGCCTCGAGCACGCCGGCCTCGCAAGTGCGGTCGATCCCCGGCCCCTCGAGGCCTCCGGCGCCGACCACCGGCCCAGCGGGGACGTTGGCCGCCGCCATCGCCAGAGAGACCTCCCCGGCGAGATCCGCATCGTCTCCGACAGTCCTGCTGGCGCGGACCACGCCCTCGTGGATCAGATCGATGCCGTAGCCGTCCGGCAGCCGCTCTACCACCGCGCACGTCTCCAACCCCAGGCGGCGGGCGAGCACCATCGACCCGACCGCGACCGGCACGATCGCGTACGGCTTGAGGCCGCGGCCCTGGAGGTCCTCGGTCAGCTGCTGCAGCACGGAGTTCGGCACCGCGAAGAGCGAGGCGGCCCGCCCCTCGGCGTCGTGGTGCGCGCCGAGCACGAAGTCCCAGGCCAGCTCGGTGGCCGGCACGGGGAACAGCTGCCCGACCTGGAACTGCAGGGCCTGGCGGACCAGCTCCTCCGAAACGTTGGGCACCCGCACGGCCCGAACGAACACCGACCGGCGCGAGAGCGCCACCAGAATCGGCGAGGCCAAGCCCGCCGAACCGACCGTCGCGACCCTCCCGTCGATCTTCCGCAGACCGCCCGCCGACCACTCCGCGACCGACGCCGGCCTAGCCGCACCGCCCCGACTCATTGACCGCTCCTCAAGTCCACCTCGTTCGACGTCTCCTCCACCCAACCCCACCTCGCGGGCATGTCGCCGAACGGAGGCTGGGACACCTTCTCCACCACCCATCGTCCCGCGCGGTTGCGGACGACCGCCTCCAGCGCGACGCTCGTCCTGCCCGCAGTTCCTAGAACGCGGACCAAGAACGAGCTCGATCCCAGCGTGGTTCGGTCCGCCAGAATGCCCAGAACCCGAAGATCCACCCCCGAGATCGCCGCCACCTCGCTGTACGACGAGAAGCCACCCTGGTTGGCGATCGACAGCGCCACGTCCGAACCGAGGTCGGGAATCGTCTCCAGAACCGCCTGGGTGGCCGTGTTCAGGTTGATCTTCCCGCGGATCTCCGCATCACCGGTTACGGTGAGGACGTCCAGGATGGTTCCCGCGTTGCTCATGTTCACGCCCGGCACCGCGAGCACCTGCGACATCGTGGAGAACGTGCCCTGCTGCGTGCGGCGCTGCACGATCGCCTGCGCCACCTGGGTCGGCACGCCCCGCTGGATCATCTGGTTGGCGTCCGCAGTGTTCGCGTTCAGCTTGGCCTCGCCGTCGGGCGCCAGGTTCCTGCAGAATGCGTCCGCGGTCAGCATCTCGCAGAGCGGCAGCTGCTCCGTGCCGGAACCGAACACCGGCCCGGTCGCCTGCGACGCGCCGAGAGGCTCGTAGAGCGTGGGGCCGTCCCACCCCTTGACCAGCAGCAGCTCGTCGACGCTGTCGAACGCCCGGAGCTTCGTGTTGTACGGCTCCGCGAGGTTGTTGTAGAACTCGTCCTTGCCTCCCTCGGGCCTCGGAACGAGCTCCGGCTCCCTCCAGTCGAGCAGCGACTCGATCTGCTCGTTCGTCAGGTCCAGGTTCTCGAGCTGGGCCTGGTCCACCGTGTTCACGTCGATGCGGGAGCAGGCGTCCACGATCTCCACGCGGAAGGAGCCGCCGTCCAGCAGGTAGGTCTCCTCGCCGCGGCCGAAGGCGGCCCACTCGTCGTCGCTGCGCACCAGGCCCATCTGCACGCTCTCCAACGCGGCGAGGGCGCGCTCCAGGCCCGACTCGGCGGCCATGCGGGCGCGCTCCGTCTGCACGCGGTTGGTGGCGGCCTCGATCGCGGCCCGCTGCATCGCGGCGATGGAGGCCAGCACCGCGACGATGGCGCTGAGCAGGGCGAGCGCCGGAACCATCGCGCCACCACGGAGCCTCACGGCTGGACTCCTCCCAACTGGGCCTGGTTCTGGGCCTCGATCCGCGCCTGGAGGGCTTCCGCGCTCCTCAGGCGGACCGTGAACGAACGCTCGGCGTCCGGCTCGTCCCGAAGCGTGTAGGTGACGCGGACCTCGAGCGGCAGGCCGAGCTGGTCGTCGGCCGTCGTGTCCCACTCGGTGCGCCACTCCACCCCGTCCCACATCTCGAACCGGAGCGACCCGACCTCGTCCCACAGCACCCTCTCGTAGCCCCCCTCGTCGGGAAGGCCGTCCGCGGGGGTCTGCTCGCGCAGGAAGGCCCCTTGCTCGTTTCCGGGCGGGTTGACGGGGGTCGTGCTGATCGAGACCTCCCGCAGCCCTCCGACGGGCCCCACCAGCTCGTTGCGGGTTTCGAAGTCGTCGGTGCTCGTTGCCGCGCGGAACGGCACCCTCAGGCCCAGGGCCGTGAACGTCACCGTGTCCGCGACCGTGCCGTCCAGGGCGTTCGATCCGGCGTAGGCCAGGAAGTAGGTGTCCGTCCGGTCCACCCCCTCCGCCAGATAGGCGGACCGCAGGAGCGAGCGCACCGCATCCTCGAACCGGATCCGACGGATCCACCGCTCCTCCTCGTCGGCCAGGCGGCGCTGGGTGCCGACCGCCGCCACGAAGGCCGCGGATCCGGCGGTGAACACCAGCAGCGCGATCGCCGAGGCGACCAGCAGCTCCAGGAGGGTGACGCCGCGGCTCCTCACGGCGCGGCCACCTCCGACTGCTCGGGTCTCCGGTAAACGAGGTACTGGAGCGTCTGCTGGAGCCCGCTCGCCCGGTTCTCGACGGTGACCCAGACCGAATCGAGGTTGGCGATGCCGGTTGGCGAAGTCTCCAGGCTCCACACGATGTCGGGGTATCCGGTGTCGGAAAAGTCGCCCGAGAGGCCGTTGTTCTGATCGTCGCCGCTGGCCCGCAGGTCGTCCGCGATGGAGGCCGCGAGACGCGTCAGGAGCTCGCGGTCCCGGACCTTCCAGCGGGCTTCGGCCGCCGCTCCGGCGGATCCCACCGCCGCCGCGATGCCCACCCCCAGCAGAGTCACGGCCAGCAGCGCCTCGATCAGCGAGAAGCCGACCCTCCTACGTCCTCTGCTCGTAGTCACCGGCCCTCCACCGCGTCTCCTGCTCCTCGGGAGGCTCGTCGAACCATCCGACCCGCCCGTCGCCCCGCACCACGAGGTAGCGCACTCCTCCGCCGTCCGACACCTCCAGCGGCTCGGCCTCGGCCGTGCCGTCCGGGTGGAACACCGCCGTCCAGGTCCCGGCGTTCTCGGGGACGACGCTCTCCGGCACGCTCGCCTGGGCCAGAACCTCGTCCTCGCCGTCGGCCAGCACGGTCGCCACCATGGGGCCCTCGCCGTCCTGGAACGACACCGTGACGTCCGCGCCGGTCTCGAGAGCCCTCTCGCGGGCCTGCGCGCACAGCGCCAGCGCCTCGCTCCGGAACCGATAGGCGCGCTGGTTCTCGGCGAGGCGCACGAACGCCGGGGACACCGTCGCGGCGAACAGAGCCAGGAGGGCGATCAGCGCTCCCAGCTCGATGAACGTCATCCCCCGGCTATTCCGAGCTCTCGACAACGTCCGCGGCATCGCCCTCCCCGCCCGGAGCCCCGTCGGCGCCGTACGACATCAGCAGGTAGGAGTCCTCGCCGTTCGGGCCGGGGTACTCGTACACGTACTCGTTGCCCCAGGGGTCCAGCGGAATCTCCTTGGTCGTGTACGGCCCCCTCCAGTTGTTGACGCCCGGAGGCTGCACCCGCAGCGCCTGAAGACCCTCCTCGGTGGTCGGATAGGTGTCGGTGTCCAGGCGGTACTGCTGCAGCAGGTCCGACAGCGTCCTCAAGTCGCTCGCCGCCTTGGCGCGTTTGGCGTCGCTGGTTCTCCCGACGACCCTCGGCACGATCAGCGAGGCGAGGATCGCCAGAATCAGGATCACGACGAGCAGCTCGATGAGCGTGAACGCCCGTCTGGTTCGGTTGCGGTTCGTCCAGTTGTTCATCACGGTCCGTTTCCCCCTCGGGTTTCCCTCATTTCACGAGGTTCTGCGCCTGGTAGATCGGCAGCAGAACCGACAGAACCACGAAGCCGACGAACCCGCCCATGGTGAGGACGATCGCGGGCTCCACGAGCGAAGTCAGACGCCGAAGGGCGTTGTCGACCTCGAAATCCAGGCTGTCGGCGACTCGGCCCAGCATCTTGGGCAGGTCGCCCGTCTCCTCACCGATCGCCACCATGTGCGTGAGCACCGGCGGGAACACCCCGGTGTCGCGCATCGCGTCGGCGATCGACCGGCCCTCGCGCACGTCGGCCTCCACCTTCTCGCTGAACCTGCGGAAGAGGCGGTTGCCGGAGGCCATGCCCGCCAGGCGCAGGCTCTGCAGGATCGGCACGCCGCCGTACACCAGCGTTCCGAGCACGCGGGCGTAGCGGCTGACGACGGCCTTCTGGACCACCTTGCCCACGAGCGGCAGCCTCAGCAGGATCGTGTCGCGGGCCACGGCGCCGGCCTCCGTGCTCGACCACCCCTTGTACAGCACGAACGCTCCGACCATCGCGCCGAGGAGAACGACCCAGTTGGAGGTGAGGAAGCCGGTCGTCGACAGCAGGATCCTGGTCGTGGCGGGCAGCTCGTCGCCGAGGTCGCGGAACACGCCGCTCAGCCGCGGCACGACGAACGCGAGCAGGAACACGACCACGAACACGGCCGTGAGCAGCAGCACCGTCGGGTACACCAGCGCCGAGGCGATCTGGCTCCGGCGGGTGGCCTCGCGCTCCTGGAAGTCCGCGAGGCGGGACGCCACGTCCGGAAACTGCCCGCTCGTCTCGCCGGCGAGGAGCGTCTGCGTGTACACCTCTGGAAACAGCATGGGGTGCCGGGCGAGCGCCTCGGACACCGAGGCCCCTCCGCGGACCTGCTCCAGCGCGTCCAAGGCGACCTCCGCGAGCTTCGGGCTCTCCGACTGCTCGGCCACGACCTGCAGAACGCGGTCGAGCGGCAGGCCAGCGGCCGCCAGGTCCGCCATCCGCCGCGTGAACAGCGCCAGGTCCGAGCGCGTGACCCTGCCCCCCGAGAGATGCCTCGTGGGAGCCGCGGTCTTCTGCTCGCGGATGTCGACGACGAACCGGCCCTCGGCCGCCAGCCGAGCCACGGCGGCGTCCCGGTCCTGGGCCTCGATCACGCCCGACGTCCTCCTGCCCGAAGGCTCCACCGCGGTGTAGGAGAACGCGGACGGCACCTAGAACGCCTCCCGTTGGCACACGCGCAGGACCTCCTCCGGCGTCGTGCGGCCCTGCAGCACCAGGTTCTTGCCGTCCCCGAGCAGGGTTCTCATGCCCTGCTTCTCGACGGCGTACTGCTTCATCACGGTCGACGACTTCCGGTCGACCGTCATCCGTCGGATCTCCTCGTCCACAAGGAACATCTCGAACACGCCGATCCGACCCTTGAAGCCGGATCCCTGGCACTTCTCGCAGCCCTCTCCGCGACGGAAGTTCGCCGTCCGCTGATCCTCCGGCCCGATGCCGATCGCCTGGAGCAGCTCCGGGGCCGGGCGGTCCGGCACGGCGCAGTTCTCGCAGACCCGGCGCACCAGGCGCTGGGCGAGCACGCCGACCAGGGAGCTGGCCACGAGGTAGGGCTCCACGCCCATGTCGAGCAGCCGCGTCACCGCACCCGGCGCGTCGTTGGTGTGCAGCGTGCTGAACACCAGGTGGCCGGTGAGGGCCGCGTGGATCGCGATCTCCGCCGTCTCCTGGTCGCGGATCTCGCCCACCATCACCACGTCCGGGTCTTGGCGCACGATGTTCCTCAGACCGTTGGCGAACGTCAGCCCGATGCTCGGGCGAACTTGGATCTGGCCGATCCCCGGCACCTGGTACTCGACCGGGTCCTCGATCGTGAGGATGTTGGTCGTCGGCGACCAGATCTCCTGGAGAACGGCGTACAGCGTCGTGGATTTGCCGCTTCCGGTGGGACCCGTCACGAGGATGATCCCGTGCGGGATCGAGATGACCTTGCGGAACCGCTGGAGCAGGTCCGGCGACATCCCCAGCTCCTCGAGGCCGAGCAGCGCCGTCGTCTTGTCCAGGATGCGCATCACGCACCGCTCGCCGAACACGGTGGGCACGATCGACACGCGAACGTCGATCGGCCGGCCGGCGATCGTGATCTTGATGCGACCGTCCTGAGGCAGCCTGCGCTCGGCGATGTTCATCTCGCCGAGGATCTTGATGCGGGAGATCAGCGCGGCCTGCATCCGCTTGGGCGGTCGGATCAGCTCCTGCAGCATGCCGTCGATGCGGTACCGGACCTTGACCTCCCGCTCGTACGGCTCGATGTGGATGTCGCTGGCCCCGTCGCGCACGGCCTGGGCGAAGATCAGGTTGACCATCTGCACGACGGCCGTCTCTCCGGCCATCTTCTGGAGGTCCGCGAGGTCCGTCGACTCGTCGATGTCGGTCGCGGCCGCCTGGTCCTCGCCCGAAAGGCCGCTCAGGATCTGCTCGAGGAAGTGCTCCTCGATGTGCGAGCGGATCAGCGAGGGATCGGCGAGCACGGGCCGCACCGACCGGCCGAGCAGCACCCCCAGGTCGTCCACGGCCTGCAGGTTCTCCAGAGAGCCGATGGCGACCAGCAGGGTCCCGTTCTCCTCCCGGATCGGAAGCACCTGGCACCGCAGGGCGAAATCCCCAGGGGCGAGGGCGATGACCGCCGGATCGGGGCGGAACGACTCGAGGTCGATGAA
The DNA here is from genome assembly GCA_937961665.1 of uncultured Fimbriimonadaceae bacterium. Taxonomy (GTDB): domain Bacteria; phylum Armatimonadota; class Fimbriimonadia; order Fimbriimonadales; family Fimbriimonadaceae; genus UBA8783. Next base: position 11,811 of record CALGMO010000105.1, on the reverse strand, counting down.
GTCCAGCCCGATCGCCCGGCCGCGCTCGGCGAGCTTCGCGTTCTCGATCTGTTGGAGGTTGGTGGCCACGGAAACCTCGGTTCGTCCGGACTCCCGGACTCGGAACCTATCTACGTGCGGTCCGCCGGAACCGGTTCCCGGCGGGTCATCCGACCATCGTGCCGATTCCGGCGTCCGTGAACACCTCCACCAGCAGCGCGTTGGGCACACCTCCGTTGATGAGGTGCACGCGGCCCACTCCAGCCTCCAGGGCGTGCAGGCAGGCCTCGAGCTTCGGGATCATGCCCTTGTCCGCCCTGCCGGAGGCGATCATCTCCAGAGCTTGGCTGCGGCTCAGGTGGCTGATCAGCGTCGAGGGGTCGTCCTTGTCGGCCAGCACTCCGTCCGTGTCGGTCATCAGGATCAGCTTGGTGGCCTTCAGCGCGCCCGCGATCGCCGCCGCCGCGGTGTCGGCGTTCACGTTCAGGGCGCCGCCGTCCTCGTCGGAGGCCACCGAGCAGACGACGGGCACGTAGCCCCGGTCCATCGCCATCGTGAGCACGTCCGGGTCCACGCTGCGGATCCTCCCGACGCGGCCGAGGTCCGTGCTGACCGGCTCGCCGACCAGCAGCCCGCCGTCCCGGCCGCTCAACCCGACGGCCCGGCCGCCCGCCTGCTGGATCTCCGACACCAGGAGCTTGTTGGCCCGGCCGGCGAGGGCCATTTCGACCACCTCCATCGTGGCGTCGTCGGTGACGCGCAGGCCCCGCGCCGTCTTCTTCTCGATGCCGAGCCGGGCCAGCCACCGGTCGATCTCCTTGCCCCCGCCGTGCACCAGAACCACGCTGATGCCCACCAGCCGCAGGAGGAGCACGTTGCGGATCACGCCCCGGATGGTCTCCGGGTCGGACATCGCGCTGCCTCCGTACTTCACCACGAACGTGTGCCCGTGGTAGCGCTGGATGTAGGGCAGGGCCTGGTTCAGAATCTCCGCGGCGATCTGGGGGTCCGTCACGCTCTGACTTTTACCCGCTCGGCGGCTCCGGAACCCGAAAGGTACACTCCGCGCGGCGTCATGCGGCCCGTCCTCTTCGAGATCTTCGGCTTCCCGATCTACAGCTACGGCGTGATGATCCTGCTGGCGGTCCTGGCCGCCGTCTGGATCGCCAACCGCCGAGCGCCGGCTTACGGGATCTCCAAGGACTTCGTCTCCCACGCGGCCACGTGGGCGCTTCTGTTCGGCGTGCTGGGCGCGCGCCTGGTGTTCGTCCTGCAGGAGCTTCCCTACTATCTGGAGCACCGGGACGAGCTGTTCTCCCTGCGGTTCGCCGGGCTCACGAGCTTCGGAGGCCTGCTCTTCGGCTTCCTCGCCATCGCGGTGTGCGCCAAGCGCGCCGGGGTCAACCTTCTCGACTTCATGGACATGGCGGCTCCGGCGGTGCTCGTGGCGCACGCCATCGGCCGCGTCGGCTGCCTTTTGAACGGCTGCTGCTACGGCGGGGTCTGCTACCTGCCCTGGGCGATCCGCGTGCACGGCGCGGAGGGCCTCTACCACCCGGCCCAGATCTACGACGCTCTGATGAACCTCGCCGGCCTGCCGATCCTGCTCACGTTCGAGCGGAGAGGCCGGCTGCCGGGCCGATCGGCGGCGCTGTTCTTCGTGGTGCACGGCACGTCCCGGTTCCTGTACGAGTTCTGGCGGGCGGGCACCACCTCGACCACCATCCCGGGGCTCCCGCTGACCCAGGCGCACGTCGTCGCGCTGCTGGTGGTTTTGCTGGGTGCGGGACTGTGGCTCTGGGCGGCACGTCGTTCGGCGGGAGGGGCGCGGTCGTGACCCTCGGCGACCTGCTCCGGTCCATGCGCGGCAAGTCCGTCCTAGTTGTGGGCGACCTGATGCTCGACGAGTACATCGTGGGGAGCGCCACGCGCATCAGTCCCGAGGCCCCGGTGATGGTCGTGCGCCAGCGCGAGGTGCGGCGGATGCCCGGCGGCGCGGCCAACGTCGCCAGAAACGTCGCGGCCCTCGGGGGCCGGGCGAGCCTGGTGGGCCTTGTGGGCGACGACGAGGGCGGCAGGGAGCTTCGCGCCTGTCTGGAGAACGCGGGACTCGGAGCCCTCTGCCTCTGCACGGACGAGGGCCGGCCGACGACCAGGAAGACCCGCGTTCTGGCCGACCACGCGCACCAGGTGCTTCGCATCGACGCCGAGGATGACCGCCCCATCGGAGCTGGCGTCGAGGAGGCGCTCATCCGGGCCGTGGAGGAGGCCTCGCGGCACGCGGACGCCGTGCTGGTCAGCGACTACCGCAAGGGAGCCGTGACCCGATCGGTCTGCCGGGCGGCCTTGGAGGCGGCCCGCGCCAGGGGTGTGCCCGCCGTCGCCAACCCGAAGCCCCGGAGCTTGGACCAGTACCGAGGCTTCACGCTGGTCAGCCTCAACCGCGCCGAGGCCGCCGAGGCCTTGGGTCGGACATCGGCGCTGACCGACGGCGAGGCGCCGGAGGCGGCCCGGGCCCTCTCCGAGCGCCTCGAGGGCGCCGTGGTGGTCACCCTCGGCGAATCCGGCATGGTGGCGTGCTGGAACGGGTCGACCGGCGCCTTCCCCGCCCCGAAGGTGGAGGTCTACGACACGGCGGGCGCCGGCGACACGGTGATCGCCACGCTGGCGCTGGCGATCGCGGCCGCGGGACTGCGGGCGGAGGCGTTCCGGCTGGCGGTGCAGACTTCGGCGGCCGTGGTCCGCCGCATCGGCGTCGCCGTCCCGACCGAACAGGACCTTCGGAGCATCGGCGAGGGAACCGGGCCTGAGGTATAGTTCCCCAAACCCGCCTGAGGCGGAGGATCAGGTTTTCCCATGCGAATTCGAAACAAGGAACTGCGACAGCGCCGCCATCGCAAGGAGCAGCGCATCAAGGAGATTCTGAAGGAGCTCCGAGGCCAGAAGGCCGCCAAGCCGAAGGTCGCCAAGCCGGCCAAGACGGCCGACGCGGCCGCGCCGGCAAAGCCGCGGAAGGCCCCGGCCGCCAAGGCGAAGCCGGAGGGCGAGGCGGCGGCCAAGCCGAAGCGCGCTCCGCGCAAGCCGAAGACCGAGGAAGCCCCGGAATAGGCGTTTCCAGCGCAGGACGTTCGGCCCGCGCCGCCCTCGTGGCGGCGCGGGCTTTCCAGTTGGGGAGTCGGCCTGTAAGCCGGATTCTGTCTTTGTGTGGCGATCTGTCTGAGCGGCCAACCCGGAGGCTCGGCGGGCAGCGTCGTCGCCTCCCTATTCGGCCTTGCTTCCGGCGGGGTTTGCCCCCGGACCCGCCTTGCGGCGGACCGGAGTGGGCTCTTACCCCACTGTTTCACCCTTACCCCGTGCCAGACGGGGCGGTTTGGTTTCTGTGGCACTTTCCGTCGGGTCGCCCCGCCCCTGGTTGCCCAGGGCGCCGTGCCCTGCGAAGTCCGGACTTTCCTCACCCGGCGCGAGATCGCCGGGCGCCGCCACCCGGCCGGCTCCCCGCTCGAATTATGGAGCATCCGGCCCGGCCGGGGGGATGTATCATGGTCTGGGTCCCGACATGACGCAGACAGCCGGCTCGGAGTCGGCAGGCTTCCTCAAACTTGCGGAGCACCTCCGGCAGCACCCGGAGGCGGTGAACTCGCCGCCGGACAGGCTGGCGGAGCGCTTCGGGTTGCCCGTCGACCGCGTGCGCAGCGCCCTGGAGACAGTGCGGGCCGTGTCCTCCGCAACGGCGCCCCTCCCGTTGGAGGACAGGCGTTGGACGCTCTGCTGGCGGGCCTTCTGCCACCGGTTCTGCCGACCGCTGGCCGAAATCCTCCGTCGCGGCTGGATGCGCGCCACCAACCGTCCCAGCCTGTTCGTGGGCGTCTCCACCGGTGTGGCGCTGGCAGCGGGATGGGTCGCCGAGAACCCGGCGCCGCTCACGACGGCCGGCCGCGACGCGGTCCTGCGCCTCCAGGGAGGCGCCCTCGTGGTGCTGTTCCTGGCGGTGCTCGTGGCGCAGATGGCGTGCTTCGCGCGGCACGCGATGGTCCGTCAGGCGCTGTTCGGAGCGCTGGTCAACTGGGTGGTCCTCTCGACGTTCTCGATCACCGCGATCTGGTACCGCCAGCACACGGGCCCGAACCCAGACCGCAACATCGTTCCCGAGCTGGTGCTGCTGTCGATCGGGCTGCTGCTGCTCGCGGCCCTCTACGGCCTGCTGGGGTCGGTGGTTTCGATCCTGGGAGCCTACGCCTCGATCCGGCGCGCCGACCGGCGCAAGGAGCGGCTCAGCCGCCAAGAGTTGCTGGAGCGTCTGTTCGAGATCGAGGAGAGGCTCCGCCTCGGCGCCGACGCGGCGCCCGGGCCGAGACCGTTGCTCGAGCAGCCTTGGGTCGAGGCCGTGCGACGGAGGCTGTGGCTGTTCTCGGCCTCCTCCGGCCTGCTGCTCGGGCTGGGTTACGTGGCGGCGGCCTCGGGGCTCCGCACGGCGGCGGGGAACGTCCGCGGCGTGACGGGCGCCGAGGTGATCGACATCGTCGTCGCCCTCGTGTTCCTCGCCGGTTGGTTCCTGGCGCAGGTCGCCGCGGCCTTTCTGGCGGGCAGGTTCTGGCGGGCGTTCCTCGCCTGCGCCCTGTTCTCCGCCTGCTACCTCCTACCGGAGGCCCTGCCGGTGACCGACTTCGGCGTCTCCCGCCTGCTGGAGAGCCTCTATCCCGAGAAGGCCGCCCACCTCCTAGCGTCGCTCGCCATCGCCGCGATGGGCAGCCTCGGGGCCGCCGTGGAGGAGCGGGCTCGGCGGGAGAGCCTGTTGCGCCGAAACGACCCCGGCGCCCTGCTCGCCGAGCTGATCGAGGTCCAGCGGCTGCTGTCGCCCTCGCGCGCCAACGTCTGCATCCTGGTGGTGGACGTCGCCAAGAGCTCCGCGATGAAGGCCAACGCGGATCCCTACGTGGTCGAATACTGCTTTCGGGAGTACCAGGGCCTCGTCCGGGAATGCTGCGAGTCGTTCGGGGGAACGATCCACTCGACCGCCGGCGACGGGGCCGTGGCCGGCTTCCCCAGCGCGGCTCAGGCGCTGGCGGCGGCCAAGCGGATCCAGACGCGCATCGGGGAGTTCAACCGGAGGGTCAACCGGCTGGCCACGCCCTTCCGCCTTCGCATCGGCCTGCACCAGGGCAGCGTCGTCGGAGAGCTGAGCGAGGTCCAATTCGCAGAGGTGATCGACATCGCCGCGCACGTCGAGGAGGTCGCGCCGGTCGGCGGCATCGCGGTCACGGAGGCCGTCGCCCAAGACCTGGGCGATGAGCGGATGGCGGAGCTCAAGGAACCGGTGGACGGGCACCGGGTGCTCGTGGTGCTCAACCCGACGGAGGACGCATGACCCGAGCGGAATGGTGCGACCTCGGCGCGATGCCCTACCAAGCCTGCTTCCGGCTCCAGCAGTCGGTCGCCGCGGAGGTCGCCGAGGGCAGGCGGCCGCATACCCTGCTCGTCGTCGAGCATTCGCCCGTCCTGACGCTCGGAGCCTCCTTCCACGAGGAGAACCTGCTTCTGAGCCCGGATCGGTACCGGGAGCTCGGCATCGAGGTCTGCCGGACGGACCGCGGAGGAGACGTGACCTACCACGGTCCGGGACAGCTGGTGGCCTATCCGATCTTCCACCTGGACCTGGTAGGCCGCGACCTGCACGCTTGGCTCCGGTCGCTGGAGGAGGCGCTGATCCGAATGCTCGCAACGCTCGGCGTCGGGGCGAGGCGGTTTCCGCCGCACACCGGCGTCTGGGTCGGGGACCGGAAGATCGCCGCGATCGGGGTCAAGGTTCGGAAGTGGGTCTCCTACCACGGCATCGCGCTGAACTGCAACAACGATCTGGGGCCGTTCGGCCTGATCGTGCCGTGCGGCATCCGCGACTACGGCGTGACGTCCGTCGCCCAGGAAACACGCCGGGACCTGTCGCCGTCGGACCTCCTGCCCGCCTACCTGGGCGCCATGGCGGAGGTGTTCTCGCTCGAGTGGCGTCCTGCGCCTGCGAACAGGCTGCCCTCGCCGCACGATCCGGCCTAGGACCGGCAACTCGGCGAGGCCGTTTTTGCGTTCTATCCGGCAAGATGGAGAACCTGCGAGCGCGTCAGGAGACGATCGCCCTTCGCAGCTACGCGACCCTGGTCGAGGCGTGCCGCACGCTCAGCGACGAAGGCGGCTGGAGGGATCGGGACGAGATTTGTCGCGCGCTCGCCCGCACGGTGGCAAGGATGCTCGTGAGGATCGGCGGCGCCGACGGCAACCTGGATCCGTGCGAGCACCAGCTGATCGCGTCGCTCATCCGCTTGGATCGCACCTACGACGGGCTGCTCGAGGCCGCCTTGGCCGAGGCCCCGGCCGACGCGATCCCCGACTGCTCGGCGAGCATCGTGCGCGCCGCGACGGAGTTCGACGCGAGGGAGGGCACCTCCCTCGCCCGCGAGGCGGCCGAGGCCTTCGAGTCGCTGGCGTTCGCGGTCGTCGGCGCGGACGGCAGGATCGTCCTCGCGGAGCTGGACTCGCTCCAGAGGTGGGTCGACGGACTCTACGGGGCGCTGGGGGAACGCGAGTCCCCCCAGGCCCGTGGAGAGCGCGTCAAGGTCGGAGCGTGACCCTCCAGAGCACGGTCTCGTGCGGCCGGACCGTCGCGGCGGCCTTCTCTCGAAACTCGCCGACGTCCTGCCGACGCCACAGGTCGCGCACGAGAGCCGGTTCGGAGTCGAGCAAGCCGAGGTGATGCCAGCGGAGCTCGATCTCCGCGGCCTCCTCTCCGCGGTTCAGCAGCCCGACGGCGAACGATCCGTCGGACAGCGGCCTCTGCCACACCTCCAAGGGCCCGCGCTGTGCGACCCGCTTCGCGGCCTTTCCGAGCGGATCCTGGTCGACCGCCAGGACCTCCGGGTTCATCATCGTCTCCGCGGTGGCCTCGTCCATCGTCCGGAGGTCGCAGCCCGCCATCAGCGGCGAGGCGAACAGGCACCACATGGACATCTGGGTGCGGTAGTCGGTGTCCGTGCAGTTGCCCTTGCCCGTGTGCCCCCGTCCCCGGATGCCCACGACCAGCATGTCGAAGTCGTTCCACCCGCCGGGACCCGTGTAGTCGGCGATGTACGCCGCGTGGTCGATGGCGGCGTTGATCGTCAACCCGCCCCAGGTGAGGTCGGTCTCGTACCACGCGTCCACGACGTCGCCGGTGCAGCGCCACATCTGGCCGCCGACCCTCCTTCCCCACAGCCACGGAGCGCGCCCGCCCCACTCGCAGAGCGAAAACAGGATCTCGCGGCCACACTCGCGCAGGGCCTGGCCCATGCGTGCATAGCGGTCGATCGCCGAGGCCTGGTCGGACGGAGCGTGGCAATAGTCGTACTTCAGGAAGTCCACGCCCCAGGATGCGAAGAGCGCGGCGTCCTGCTCCTCGTGCTCATAGCTGCCCGGCCATTTGGCGCAGGTCAGGTGGGCCGCATCCGAGTAGATGCCGAACTTGAGCCCGAGGGAGTGCACGTGGTCGGCCACGGCCCGGATGCCGTCGGGGAACCGTTCGGGATCGGGCACGAGGTCTCCGTTCGAGTCCCGGCCGCGCTTGTCGCTCCAGCAGTCGTCGATGACCACGTACTCGTAGCCGAGATCCTTCATGCCCGTCCGAACGATGGCGTCGGCGGTCTCGCAGACGACCCGGGCGTCGACCTTCTCCCCGAAGGTGTTCCAGCTGTTCCAACCCATCGGCGGGGTGGCGGCGAGCGGCTTGTCGGCTTGGCTCATCGGTCCTCTCCTTCCCCGTTCGCGCGGGAGCGCGCTGTCGGGTCCCCAGTTTAGCCCCCGGACCCGCTCGGGACGAACGCTGTAAAATCGTTCCGATGCCGGAGACGCTGTTCGACAAGGTCTGGGACGCGCACGTGGTGACCGAGCTGCCGGGCGGCGGCATCCTACTCTACATCGACCGGCACCTCGTGCACGAGGTCACTTCGCCTCAGGCGTTCGACGGCCTCCGGGCGGCCGGTCGGCGCGTCCGCCGGCCCGATCTCACGTTCGCCACGACGGACCACAACGTCCGAACGGACGGGCTTCCGCCGGACCCCAAGTCGCTCAGCGCCCAGCAGCTCGAAGCCCTGGAGCGCAACTGCCGGGAGTTCGGCATCCGGCTGTTCGGCATCGGCCACGAGTGGCAAGGCATCGTGCACGTGATGGGACCGGAGCTCGGCATCACGCTGCCGGGCCGCACAATCGTGTGCGGCGACAGCCACACGGCGACGCACGGCGCGTTCGGCGCCCTGGCCTTCGGCATCGGCACCACCGAGGTGGAGCACGTGCTGGCCACGCAGACGCTCCGAGTGCCCCGCAAACCCAAGTCGATGCGCATCACGCTCCGCGGGGAGCCTTCGCCCGCTGCCGGAGCCAAGGACCTCATCCTGAAGGTGATCCGCACGATGGGCGCGGGGGGCGGAACCGGCTACGTCGTGGAGTACGCCGGGCCGGCCATCCAAGCTCTGGGTATGGCGGGGCGCATGACCGTCTGCAACATGAGCATCGAGATGGGCGCGCGCGCCGGGATGGTCGCCCCGGACGACAAGACGCTCGCGTACGTCGCGGAGGGCGATCGGCCCTTCGCTCCCAAGGGGGAGGAGCTTCGCGAGCTGGAGCGGCTGTGCGCGGACCTGCGAACGGACGAAGGCGCGGTGTTCGACCGGGAGGTCGAGATCGACGTGCAGGGCCTGCGGCCGCTCGCGACGTGGGGGACCACCCCCGCGATGGCCGTGGAACTGGACGAGCCGATTCCCGAGCCCTCCACCGAGGCCGAGGCCAAGGCGCTCCGCTACATGGGCCTGCAGCCCGGCCAACGGCTGTGCGACGTGCCGGTCGACGTGGTGTTCGTCGGCTCCTGCACGAACGGTCGCCTCGAGGACCTTCGCGAGGCGGCGGCAGTCGTCCGCGGCCGGAAGGTCGCGCCGGGGGTGAGGGCTCTGGTGGTGCCGGGCAGCACGCGGGTCCGGCGGCTGGCCGAACAGGAGGGACTGGACGCCGTGTTCCGAGAGGCCGGGTTCGAGTGGCACGGCTCGGGCTGCTCGATGTGCCTGGGTATGAACGGCGACATCCTGCGTCCGTTCCAGCGCAGCGCGTCCACTTCGAACCGGCCCTACGAGGGCAGGCAGGGCCCGAGGTCCAGAACCCACCTCTGCTCCCCGGCGGTCGCTGCCGCGACGGCGCTTCAGGGCCGCTTCGCCGCGCCGGAGGCCTGACGCAAGCGGGGTCGCAGCAGCATCCTATAGAGCAGCATGGCGACGCCGTCGCTGTAGGCCAGGACGATCCTGGGAAGCTCCAGCCGGGGATCGGTCGGCAGGGCCGGCCGCTTGCCCAGCGCCAGCCCGATCGGAACGCCGGCGCCCTGGAGGATCTCCAGCGTCGCGGAGTCGTAGCGTCCGTAGGGGTGGCAGAACGACCGAGGCTCAAGGCCCCGCTCGCGCAGGGCGTTCAGGGCGTCCAGCACCTCCCTGCGCTGGGTGTCGGGGTCCAGCCCGTCCATCCGCGCGTGGGTCGCCGTGTGGCAGCCGACCTCGAAGTCCCGACGATGGGCGTCCAGGAGCTCGTCCCAACCGGCAAGGGGCGCGCCGTCGCCCCCCTCCCAGTCCGCCGAGGACCCCACCTTGTCCGTCACGACGTACACGCTCGCGCGGACTCCGAGCGCTTCGAGGGCGGGGAACGCGTTCCGAAGGGTCGAGACGTAACCGTCGTCGAACGTGAGGCACACGCCGCGGTCCGGCCAGCCGTCCGCGAGCCGCCCGGCGGTCACGAACTCCGCGCCCCGGCGGAGGAAGAAGCGCGCGTGCGCCGCCAACCTGCGCGGCTCCACATTGAGCCGCCGGCCCTCCTGATCGGCCGGGCCGCACTTGTGGTAGCAGAGGATCGGCAGCGCCTTCGAACGCATCGGCAAGGTTCCTCGTGGCCTCAGTGTATCCGGCTTCGGCGTTACGAGGATCGCCGAGCGAGCGTCCGAAGGATTGGCGGGTTCCTAGACACGGCGGTAGCCCGGGGGCTAGAATGGACCCGAAGCTGGCGGATCGCCCGTCGGCGCCCAAGGAGTGGATGAAGGCGATGTGGAAGCTGCGGAGAGTCGCATTCGCGTTGGTCGCGGCCGGTCTGGCCGCCGTCGGCGCCGCCCAGATCGATGGACCGTTGCCTCTTGCCTGGCGTTGGGCTCAGTCCACGCAGGTGGCGCCGCTGGGCAAGCCCACGGTGGAAGGCGAACGGGTGTTCGTCGCGGTGGGCGGACGCGTGTACGCCGTGGACCGGGAGTCGGGCAACCAGGTTTGGCGGTTCCCCGTGGCCGACCCCATCGACGGCAACTTCCGCACGACTCCGATCCTCGTCGACGGCGTGCTCGTTGCCGCCGCGACCAACAAGCAGGTCTACGGCATCGACCCCGGCACGGGTGAGATGAAGTGGCTGTACATCGCTCCCGTGGGGATCATCGGGGACCCGGTCGCGGTGGCGGGTAAGTTCGTCGCCTTCGCGATGAGCGACAACAGCGTGATGGCCCTCGAGGCCGCCACCGGCAAGAACGTCTGGGAGAACCCCCAGAGGATCTTCGCGGGCATCGTCGGCGGGATGGCCAGCCACGGGTCGAACATCCTGATCCAGACGGGCGACAACAAGCTGATCGCCAAGAGCGTCACCAACCAGCGCACGCAGTGGGAGCGGCGCTTCGGAGTGCTGACCACCGACGTGACTCCCGCCGTGTACGGCGATTCCGTGTTCGTTTTGAACGGCCAGTGGCTCTCGGTGCTGAACGCGGTCACCGGCAATCCCAAGTGGCAGAGGAACGTCGGCTCCTATCTCACCTTCACCGCCGGCGTGACGGCGGACATGGTGGCCGTGGTGACCCGAGAGGGCACGCTGTTCGCCTTCGAGACGGCCACCGGCCGCCCGCTCAACCCGAAGGGGGTCGCGCTGAACTCCACGCCGATGGCCGCGCCGACGGTCGTCGGCCAGCTCGTCTCGATCCCGACGGCGGATGGAGCCATCAACCTCGTCGACCCCAAGACGGGCGACGTTCGGTGGAGCTTCATCGTCCAGCCCTTGGTCCGGCGCACGGAGAACCCGATGGGCGGACCCGGCGGCATGCCCGGCATGGGCGGCCCTGGAGGCATCCCCGGCCTGGGTGGAGGCCCCGGAGGCGGCGTGGGTCCCGGAGGCGGCAACCGGGGCGGGGGTGTGCCGGGCGTGGGCGGCGCCCGCGGAGCCGCCGGCACGACCGAGGGTCCGGTGGCGGTGATGGCCGCCAGCGCTCCCGTGGTCGCCGGGGGGACGCTGCTCCTGCTGGCCCGCGACGGCAGCCTGCTGGCCTTCGACGCGCAGACCGGCGTGGACCTGACGCCGCCGACCGTGCGCATGGTCTGGCCCGATCCGGGCGCCGAGGTGTCCGGCCAGCCGCCGCTCGACCTGATCTTCCGGATCGAGGATGAGGGCACCGGAGTCAACCAGAAGTCCGTGCAGGTGCTGATCGACGGCGTGGCCTACGAGCACACCTATGACCGGGAGGGGTTCGTCAGCGTCAAGATCTCCTCGGCGGGCAAAAACAAGCCTCTGAGCAACGGGCGCCGGACGATCACGGTGGTCGCCTCCGACTGGTTCGGCAACCAGGTGAAGCAGAACTACACGCTGTTCATCGACAACACCCTCAAGCCGCTGGCTCGGCCGACCGGCAACACCCGCAACCCGGCGGGCGGCCCGATGGGCGGTCCCGGCGGAGGCAAGGGCGGCGGCCCTGCGATGGGACTGTAGGCCGCGCCATGGACGAGCGCTTCTGGCAGAGGCTGCTCGCCGCACGGGTTG
>CALGMO010000104.1 GCA_937961665.1 uncultured Fimbriimonadaceae bacterium | reverse complement strand
TACAGCCGGACGCCGACGTACACCGCGAAGCCGTTCAGCTCGGACTTCTCGCAACCGAAGTAGCGAGCCTCCAGGAACACGGGGGTCTGCCCCTGCTGGAACTGGTAGCCGATCCCGAGCGAATAGGCGAACAGGGTGTCCTCGTCCGTCCGCCAGCTGTCCGATGCGGGCTCGTAACCGCCTCCCCAGCCGTTCTCACCCCCGTCGATGGGGATGTAGCGCGACCGATGCTTGGCGAAGGTGAGGCCCACACCCACCGAATAGTACATCTGGTCCTTGGTGCCCACCAGGTTCAGGAGCACCGGGAACTGCCGAAAGTCGCCCGACTCGAACCAATCGGCCGAGAGAGACAGGTGCGTCGCCGACCCATCGGTCTCTTGGTAGGTCAGGTCCTTGAGCTTGTACTCGAGCCCGAGCGCGAACCAGAGGTCGCTCTCATCGCGGGCATCGGAGTCGGTCGGGAAGAAGCCGCCGGCGCGGATCGACAGCCCGACGGGCTTGGTCTCCTGCGCCGGAGCCGCCACCGCGGCCAGCAGCAGCGTCGCCGCGACGACCGCGCAAACGAGGTTTTTCATGACGGAACCTCCTCTTTGGCTGCATCCAAGCAACCGATCCAGCTTGTACCGCCCCGGGGCGGAAAGTCAAGCCCGAAGAACGCTCCGCCCGAACTTGGGTCAAGAGCGCCTCAAAAGGACCAGCCGCTGGGCGAGCCGGGCCGTCGCCACCAGATCCGCCTTGGTGACGAACTCTTCGTGCGTGTGGATCTTCTGCATGCCCGTGCCGACCACCACGGAAGGCACTCCGCGGGCGTTGAACACGTTGGCGTCGCTCCCGCCCAAGGTCCACCGCAGCTCCGGCTGCAACCCGAGCTCCAGGCTCGCGGAGTGGGCCCGACGGACGACCTCCTCGTCCTCCGAGAGGCTGTACCCGTCGTAGTGCTTGGAGACCTCGACCTCGGCGCGGCCTCCCCACTTCGCCGCGGCCTGCTCGAACCTCACCACCATGTGGTCGATCTGATCCCGCAGAGCCGCCAGGTCGGTCCCCCGGGCTTCTCCGAGCACCTCGACCGAAGGGCACACGACGTTCGCGGCCGTTCCACCCGAGACGAGGCCGATGTTGGCAGTCAGCTCCTCGCCGACCCGCCCGAGCCTCATTCCGTGCACGGCCTCCGCCAGAATCTGGACGGCGTTCACGCCCTTCTCGGGGTCCTTGCCGGAGTGCGCCGGCCTGCCGATCAGCCGCGCCTTCACCCTGTAGTGCGTCCCGGTCCTCGTCACGAAGGTGCCCACGGGCGGCCCGGTGTCCAGCACGTACCCGAAGTCCACGTCCACGCCGTCCAGGTCCATGGCGGCCGCGCCCTTCAGACCGATCTCCTCCGCGACGCTGAACAGAAGCCAAACGTCCCCGTGCGGAGCGCCGTCCTCGAGGATGGACTCCACGGCCTCGATCGCGGGGGCCATCCCGGCCTTGTTGTCCGCGCCCAGGATCGTGTCGGAAGCGGACCGGAACAGCTCCTCCGTCTCCTCGATCTCCAGCCCCTCCGTCGGCTCGACCGTGTCGAAGTGCGCCGAGAGGAACACCCTGGGAAACCCCTCGGCGTTGCCCGGAAGACGGGCGATCAGGTTGTTGGCGTTGCCCCCGATGCTGGCGCCGGCGCCGTCCTCCCGAACCTCGAGTCCCAGCGACTCCAGCTTGCGCCGCACGAGGGCCACGCAATCGGCCTCGCCGAGGGCCGGCGAGTTGACCAGACACAGCTCGCGGAAGAGCGCGAACAACCGTTCCGGGCGGACCATGATCGCTCAGTCTAGCCGTTGGGCGTCCCGGCGGAACAAGCGTGCGGGACCGTCGGAGCGGGTAGATTGCCGCACATGGCGAGCCATCGCGTGACCGTTGTGGGCCATCGAACGTTCGAAGTCGAACACGGCGAGAAGCTGGCGCTGGCGATCGAGCGGTCAGGCTTCGACATCAGCCACCGGTGCGGAGGCAAAGCCCGTTGCACCACCTGCCGCGTCCGCTTCCACAGCCCCGAGCCCCCGATGGGAGAGACCGAACGCGCGTGCCTGGAGGAGGACGGCGAGCTCGGCAACTTCCGGCTGGCCTGCCAGATCCGCGTCGACCGGGACATGGAGGTGGAGGTTCTGATGCGCGCCAGCGAGAAAGGCTGGGATCCGGGGATTCCGCTGGAGCCCTGACATGGATCTCCTCTGGCCCATCGCGATCGTGTCCGGCGTGCTCGTCGCGCTGGCCATCGGACGGTACAACCGCCTGGTCTACCTGCGCCAGCTGACCAGGAACGCCTGGAGCGACATCAGCGTCCACCTGAACCGGCGCGCCGAGCTGGTCCCGAACGTCGTGGAGGCCGTCAAGGCGTACGCCCGGCACGAGCAGGCGACCTTCGAGGCCCTCGCAGCCGCGCGCTCCAAGGCGCTGGCGGCGGCGGAACCGGGCGCGCGAGCCGAGGCCGAGTCGGCCGTGGCCTCGGGCCTGGAGCGGGCCCTGCTGCTCGCCGAGGCCTACCCGGAACTCAAGGCCTCCACCAACTTCCTCCGCCTGCAGGAGGAGTTGACCGCCACCGAGGACGCCATCGCCAACGCCAGAAAGTATTACAACGCCTGCGTGAGGGATTACAACACCGCGCTGGAGACGTTCCCCGACAGCCTCCTCGCCTCGCTGGGGGGCTTCCAGCCGGCCCGGTTCTTCGAGCCCGAGGCCGAGGTCTCCCGCGCGCCACGGGTCGGAGCGTGAGCCCGGTGCTGGTAGAATGCCCCCGATGCCAGAGATCCTCGCCAAGAGTCTGATCCGGGACGTGCCGAACTTCCCCAAAGAGGGCGTGCTGTTCAAGGACATCACGCCGGTGCTGCAGCACCCGGCCGCGTTCGCGGAAGCGATCGACCTGCTCGCCCAGGACGCCCGCGCCAAGGGAGCCGAAGCGGTGGTCGGTATCGAGTCGCGCGGGTTCATCTTCGGCACCCCGATCGCCTTGCAGCTCGGCGTGCCGTTCGCCCCGGCTCGGAAGCTCGGCAAGCTGCCCTACGAGCGGATCAGCGAGGAGTACGCGCTCGAGTACGGCACGAACACGGTCGAGATGCACGTGGACGCCGTCAGCCCCGGCAGCCGAGTGTACGTCGTGGACGACCTTTTGGCCACGGGCGGCACGGCGGCGGCCACCGCGAGGCTGATCGAGAGGCTCGGCGCCAGCGTCTGCGGGTTCGGGTTCCTGGTGGAGCTGCTGTTCCTGGAGGGCAGGAAGAACCTGCTCGAGTACCCGATCCACGCGCTGATCGATTACTGAGCATGAGGCCGGCGCTGGTCGCCGTCATGGGTCCGACCGCATCGGGCAAGACGGACCTCGCCGAGGCGCTCGCGGACCGTTGGAACGCCGTGCTCGTGAACGCCGACGCGTTCCAGTGCTACCGGCGTCTGGATATCGGCACCGCCAAGCCGGCGAACCGCGCGCGCTACGAGCTGCTGGACATCAAGGACCCTACCGATCAGCTGACGGCCGGAGAGTGGGTCTCCCGCGCGCGCGCCACGCTGGAGAGGGCCTACGCCGAGGGACGCGGCGTGGTCGTGGTGGGAGGCACCGGCCTCTACATCCGCGCGCTCTTCGAGGAATACGCGGACATGGCGGAGCCTCCCCCGGCGGAGGTGCGGCAGATGGTGCGAGACACGGTGCGCCGGAAGGGATCGGAGGCCGCCCACCGCTGGCTGGGCGAGCTGGACCCGCAGGCCGCCGCCCGCGTGGACCCGCGCAACCCGGCGAGGGTGGCCCGCGCGCTCGAGAGGGCCCTGCACCCCGCCGCCCCAACCCGGGCCTCCTTGCCGCCGTTCCGGAAGACCAAGGTCGCCTTGATCCCTCCCGCGGAATGGACGGCGCGCAGGGCCTCGGATCGCCTCGAGAGGATGCTGGCCGCCGGCTGGCTGGAGGAGGTCCGCGCCCTGAGGGAGGACGGAGTTCCTCGCGACGCTCCGGGCCTCCGAGCGATCGGATACCGGGATCTGTGGGCGGTCCTCGAAGGTGGTTGTGCTATCCTTGAGGCCAAGGAGCGCATCCTGCGGGCCACGGTCCAGTACGCCAAGCGACAGAGGACGTGGCTACGCTCCGAGCCGAACCTGCGGCCTCTGCGCTGGAACGCGGAGACGGGGGAGCAGATCGGCGCGGTGGAGGCGGCCCTTCTTGAACTTTGATGTGAGGTGCTGGATTCGATGGCCAAGACGATCAACCTGCAAGACATGTTCCTGAACCAGGTGCGCAAGGAGGGGATCGGCGTGACGATCTACCTGACCAACAGCGTGCAGCTCCGCGGCCAGGTTCGGGGATTCGACGCCTTCACGGTGCTGCTCGATTCCGCCGGCAAGCCCACGCAGCTGGTGTACAAGCACGCCATCGCCAGCATCGTCCCGTCGCGACCGGTCGGCGGACGGCCCCAGACTCAGGAGCAGGCTCCGGCGGAAGAGTGATCCCCTTCACCAAGATGCACGGGATCGGCAACGACTTCGTGATCCTCGACGGACTCAGGCACCCCGTGGAGGAGCAGGCGTTGCCGGACTTGGCTCGGCGGATGTGCCACCGGCGCTTCGGCATCGGCGGCGACGGCCTGATCCTCCTCGTCGCCGGGTCCTCCCAACGGTTCCGCATGCGGATGTTCAACCCCGACGGCTCGGAGAGCGAGATGTGCGGCAACGGAATCCGCTGCTTCGTCCGCTTCCTCCGCCAGAAGGGACACACCGACGATCCGGTGGTGTCGGTCGAGACGGGCGCGGGCGTGCTGACGCTCGAGGAGACCCCGGACGGCCTGGTGCGGGTCGACATGGGTCCGGCCCGGCTCCGCCGCGGCGAGATCCCAGTGCTCGGCGATCCCGAGGACCGCTTCGTCGAACAGCCGATCGAGGCCTGCGGCCGCACCTTCGTGGGCACGGCCGTTTCGATGGGCAACCCGCACCTCGTGGTGTTCGTGGACGACGTGCGGCAGGTTCCGCTGGAGGATTGGGGCCCGGCTCTGGAGACGCACAGTCTGTTCCCCCGCAAGACCAACGTGCACTTCGTTCAGGTAGCCGCCAGGGACCGCCTGATCCAGCGCACCTGGGAGCGCGGGGCGGGCGTCACGCTGGCGTGCGGAACCGGGGCCTGCGCCTGCACGGTCGCGGCGGCGATCACCGGTCGGGCGGAGAGATCGGCCACGGTGCGGCTGCCCGGCGGCGAGCTGCGCATCGAGTGGCTCGAGGACGGCCGCGTGCTGATGACCGGTCCGGCGGAGACGGTCTTCGAGGGCAGCTGGCTCGCCGACTAGGCCGCCCGTTCGAGGAAGCCCTGCAGGTTGAACCTCGCCCCGCCGATGTACTCGACGAACTCGACGGCGAAGCCGGCCCTCCCCTCGATCTTGCGCGCGACCACGGCCAGCATCCTCTGCCAGCCGGCTCCGGGCAGCTCGAGGCGAAAGTCCACCAGCGAGCCGGTCTCCGGCTCCCCCCTCGTCTCGACCCACGCGCCGCCGAGGCTCAGATCCACGGTCTGGCCGTCGAATCCCGTCAGGCTGGGTCCAGCCTCGCCCTCTTGGATCAGGCGGACGTGGGCCGGAACCTGGACCCGATAGCGGGGG
>CALGMO010000103.1 GCA_937961665.1 uncultured Fimbriimonadaceae bacterium | reverse complement strand
GGACCCGTGGATGCCCAGGCCCACGCCCGACAGGTGTCCCGTCTGCAGCGCCCTGGAATACGGCTCGCGGGCCGACTCCGGCGCCACCTCCGTCAGAAACCGGAACAGCCTGACGGCCGCCGAGTCGCCGGCGAACGGATGGGCCGCATGGGCCGCCTTGCCGCGGGCGACCACCGCGAGCAGGTCGCCGTCCCACTCCCACTCCACGTTCCGATCCCATGCCTTGGCCAGGTTCGCGTCGACCTCCGCCCGCACCGAGCGGTCCACGCGCAGCTTCGCGTCGCAGCGGTCGATCACCATGTTCGGTCGGTCGCCGCCCTCCACGTCCAGCAGGTCGAAGCCCTTCCTGGGAGCGTCGAAGGACACGACGAAGTTCGCGATGCCCTTCTCCGCGTGGGCGAGCGGCCATCCGGCGTCGGGCGAGATGCCGTACGTTGGAGCCTCCTCGGTGCGGACGTAGTGCTTGACGCACTGCATGCCCGACTCCTCGTTGCAGCCGAACACGACCCGCACGCGGGCCGGCAGCGATCCGCCCGTCTCCCGCAGGGCCCGAAGGGCGTAGAGGCTGGCCATGGTCGGTCCCTTGTCGTCCGTGGCGCCACGGGCGTAGATCCACCCGTCGCGGATCTCCGCACCGAACGGATCGAACGTCCAGCCGTTGCCCGGCGGAACGACGTCCAGATGGCCGAGGGACAGCACGAGGGCCTGCCCCTCCCCCGCCTCGGCGTAGCCCGCGTAGCCGTCCAGGTCCTTCGTCCTCAGGCCCCACTGCCCGCAGAGGTCCAGGGCGAGGTCCAAGGCGGCGCGCACGTTCGGCCCGAAGGGCGCGCCCGGCTGGGGGTCGTCCTGAAGGCTCGCGATGCGCAGCATGGCGACGGTGTCGCGAACCAAGTCGTCGTGATGCTCGGCCAGCCACCGCCGAACGTCGGCCATGCGGGGATCCATAACCGAACTTTACCTGCCGCCCCTCAGCGCGGCTCGGGCCGCAACAGCCTTCGGCCGACGGCCTCGGCCACCCTCGCGATCAGCACCATCATGGCGGCGAACTGGCCCGGCGTCTGGCTCTGCTGGCCGTCCTTCACGGCGTGGTCGGGGTCCGGATGCACCTCCACGATCAGCGCGTCGGCGCCCGCCGCCACCGCGGCCAGCGACATCGGCGCCACCAGGTCGCGGCGTCCGGTGCCGTGGCTCGGGTCCACGACCACCGGCAGGTGGCTGAGGCTCTTCACCATCGGCACGGCGTTCAGGTCGAGGGTGTTCCTCGTGGCCGTCTCGAACGTGCGGATGCCGCGCTCGCACAGCAGGATCTGCGCGTTGCCCTGCGTCGCGATGTACTCCGCGGCCAACAGCCACTCCTCGTACTTGGCGCTCATGCCCCTCTTGAGCATCACGGGCTTGCGCGCCTGACCCACCTCGCGCAACAGGTCGTAGTTCTGCATGTTGCGCGTGCCGATCTGCAGGATGTCGGCGAATCGGGCGACCTCGTCCACGCGGCGCACGTCCATCACCTCCGTGACCACGCGGAGGCCGTGGCGGTCCGCGGCGCCCCTCAGGATCCGCAGGCCGGGCTCGCCCAGGCCGTGGAAGCTGTACGGCGACGTGGAGGGCTTGTAGGCGCCGCCGCGCAGCACCGTGGCGCCAGCCGCCGCCACCTGCCGGGCCACGTCGTCCACCTGCTCCTCGGACTCCACGGTGCAGGGACCCGCCATCACGACCACGCCCGGCCCGCCCACCGGCAGGCCCGCGACGTCCACCACGGAGTCGTGCGCCTGGTACTCCCTGGAGACGAACTTGTACGGCTTGCTGATGAGGACCACGTCCTCGACCCAGTCGTGGCCGCGCAGGGAGTC
Organism: uncultured Fimbriimonadaceae bacterium; assembly: GCA_937961665.1. Taxonomy (GTDB): domain Bacteria; phylum Armatimonadota; class Fimbriimonadia; order Fimbriimonadales; family Fimbriimonadaceae; genus UBA8783. The sequence continues at coordinate 22,643 of CALGMO010000103.1, read as the reverse complement.
GGCCGTGGCCGCCTTGTCGATCTCCGGCAGCCCGACGGCGCCGATCAGCGTCCGGCCCACGCCCCGGCTGACGTGGAGGATGTAGCCCAGCGCCTCCAGATGCTCCGAAACCTCGGCCACGGCGCTCTCGGGAGCGCCCGGCTTCATCACGATCACCATGAGGCCACCACCTTGCGGAAAGCATCCACGAAGCGGTCGACCTCTTCCGGCGTGCCCACGCTGACCCGCAGGCCGGTCGGGCTCCCCATGGTTGTGGCGGTCCGCACGATCACCCCCTGGAGCAGCAGGGCCTCGAACACCGGCTGAGCCGGACGCCCGAGGTCGGCGTACACGAAGTTCGCGTAGGTCGGAAACACCCTGGCGCCCGCCTCCCGGAGAACCTCGGCGATGCGCCCCGCACCCTCGCGGTTGTTGGCCACCGTCCGGGCGACGTGCTCGCCGTCCTCCAAGGCTGCCACGGCGGCGGCTTGGGCCAGGCTGTTCACGTCGAACGGCTCTCTGGCCCGATCCACGGCGTCCACCACCTCCTCGGGCGCGAAGCCGTATCCGATGCGGATGCCCGCCAGCCCGTAGGCCTTGCTGAACGTGCGCAGGCCCACGACCGGCCGGCCCTCCCGCACGTAGTCGAGGCTGTTCGGAAAGTCCGGCACGTCCGCAGCGAACTCGAAGTACGCCTCGTCGAGCACCAGCAGCACGCCGTCCGGCAGGTCGCGGAGGAAGGCGTCCACCTCGGCCTTGCGGACGATGGTGCCGGTGGGGTTGTTCGGGTTCGCCACGAACACCATCTTCGTCCGCGGGGTGACCGCTCGGGCCATCGCCCCGAGGTCGTGCACGAGGTCCGAGTTCAGCGGCACCTTGACCAGCCTGCAGTCGGCGAGCTGCGCCGCCGCGTCGTAGCGCACGAACGACGGGTCGCCGACCACCATCTCGTCCTCCGGCGAGCCGAGGAACACCAGGCCCAGCAGGTGGATGAGCTCGTCGCTGCCGTTGCCCAGGAGGATCTGCCTGCCGGACAGCCCGAACCGGCGCGCCAGCGCCTGCCGAAGCTCGTACGCCGAGCCGTCCGGATACACGTGCATGCTTTCGGCGGCCCGGCGCACGGCCTCCACGGCCTTCGGCGACGGACCGAGCGGGTTCTCGTTGCTCGCGAGCTTGACGACGCTCTCCAAGCCCAGCTCGCGCTTGACTTCGGACACCGGCTTGCCCGGCGAGTACGGCTCCATGCGCCGCACGTTGGGGCGGATGCGCAGACCCATCGGACTCATTCTATCGCTTTCCTCCGCGACTTCGTCGCTCCCGAAAAACCGCGGAGGGGGCCGCTCCGCGGCCCCCTCCCTCGGCTCCTTGCCCGCGAGGGATCAGAGGCCCTTCTGCACGAAGTAGTGCAGCAGGTCCGCCACGCGGCAGCTGTAGCCCCACTCGTTGTCGTACCAGCTGAGGATCTTCAGCATGTTGCCGCCGATCACCTTGGCCATGCCGGCGTCGTAGATCGCGCTGTGGTCGTCCTGCACGATGTCGGCCGACACGATCGGATCCTCCATGTAGCACAGGATGCCCTTGAGCGGCCCCTCGGCGGCGGCCTTCACCGCGGCGTTGACCTCCTCGACGGTGACCTCCTTGCTGAGCTCCAAGGTGAGGTCGGTCACCGAGCCGGTCAGCGTCGGCACGCGCAGCGCGTAGCCGTCCAGCTTGCCCTTCAGCTGGGGCAGAACCAGACCGATCGCCTTGGCCGCGCCGGTGGTGGTCGGGATGATGCTCACCGCGGCCGCGCGAGCCCGGCGCAGGTCCTTGTGGGCCATGTCCTGGATCCGCTGGTCGTTCGTGTAGGCGTGAACCGTGGTCATCAGGCCCTTCACGATGCCGAAGTTCTCGTCCAGAACCTTCGCCACGGGGGCCAGCGAGTTGGTGGTGCAGCTGGCGTTGGAGACCACGTGGTGCTTGGCCGGGTCGTAGTCGCCCTCGTTCACGCCCAGCACGACCGTGATGTCCTCACCCTTGGCCGGCGCGCTGATGAGCACCTTCTTGACGGTTCCGCCCAGGTGCTTGGCGGCGTCGTCCCGGTTGGTGAACTTGCCGGTGGCCTCCAGAACGATCTCCACCCCGAGGCTCGACCAGTCGATGTTGGCCGGATCCTTCTCCGCGAAGACCTTGATGGTCTTGCCGTTCACAACGATGTTGTCGCCGTCCACGCCGACCGTGCCGTCGAAGCGGCCGAAGGTGCTGTCGTACTTCAAGAGATGCGCGTTGGTCTTGGCGTCGGTCAGGTCGTTGACGGCCACGACCTCCAGCTCGCCCGGATACCTCTTGAGAATCGTTCGAAGCGAAAGGCGGCCGATGCGGCCGAATCCGTTGATGCCGATTTTGGTTGCCATGGTGTCGAACCCTCTTGTGCGGTGTGCGGGAGGCTCCGGGACTCAAGCCCTACCCGCCGACTCCATGATACCTACGGCATCCCCGGCCCCGCTTGCCGGCTTCAGGCGGCCCGCTCGGGCGCCCTGCGCGGAAGGAGGATCGAGAAGGTGGCCCCTTCGCCCGGCTTGCCGACCGCCCACGCCCGGCCGCCGTGCCGGTGCGCGATCCGTGCGACCGTCGCCAGGCCGATGCCCTCGCCGGGGTAGTCCTTCGGGTCGTGCGCCCTGCGGAACGGGGCGAACAGGTCCTCTGCGTACCGCGGATCGAAGCCGACGCCGTTGTCCGAAACGCTCAGCACGCTCCCCTCGGGAGTCACCTCCAGCCTCACCGAGATCTCCGGCCGATCCCTCTCCCGCGTGAACTTCCAGGCGTTCGACATCAGGTTCTGGAGGGCGCTCGCCAGGAGCGTCCGGTCGGCCTGCACCACCATCCCCTCCTGGATATCAAGGCGCACGCTGCGCGAGGGTTCTTGGGAACGGATCTCCTCTCCGATCTGCCGCGCCAGCGAGCTGACGTCCACCTCGGCGATCTCCATGCGGCGGTCCGTGACCCTCGCCATGCGCATCAGGCTCTCGACCAGCTCCGCCATGCGCCCCGCCGAGGATCGGATCCTCTCCAGGTTCTCCCTGGACTCCCCGTCCAGAACGTCGCCGGCGTCCTCCAGAACCATGGAGGCGTAGCCCGCGATCGCCCGGATCGGCGCGCGCAGATCGTGCGAGACCGAGGCGGCGAAAGCCGACAGCTCCCGGTTGGTCGCCTCCAAGGCCTCCGTCCGCGACCGAACGATCCCCTCCAGGCGCTCGTTCGCCTCCTTCAGCAGGCGCTCGGCCCTGGCCCGATCGCTGAGGTCGGACGTGACCAGAACCGCCTTGCCCAGAGCCGGAGGACGCAGGGGGCTGGCCGACACCTGGATCAGCCGGAGGCCCTCGCCACTCTGCACGAGGACCTCGAATCGCACGGGCTCGCTCGATCGGCCGCGCAGCAGCGGCTGGAGGAGGTCCGCCGCACCAGCGCCCATCATCCGACCGACTTCTCGGACCGGCTCCTCCGCGACGCCGAACTGATCCCCGAACGCCGGGTTCCAGCGTACCAGGCGCCCCTCGGCGTCGACCTCGGCGATGCCCCCGTCGGTGGCGTTCAGGAGCGAGCGCAGGGTCTCCTCGCTGCGCTCCGCGCGGTCGGCCGCCTCGCGGAGGTGCCTTCCGTTCCGGCGCAGCATGGCCCACAGCAGCAGGGCGGTGACCGTGACGAAGCCCAAGCCCTTGGCGACGCTCCCGATCAGCAGAGGCCCCCGGTCCCCGAACAGCAACCTGTCGGACAGCAGAATCCACAGCGACCCGGCGACCCAGTAGGCGAGCGCGTAGGTCAGGCTCCGGTCGCGAGCCTTTCGGCCCCGGTCCTCGTAGACCCTCAAGGCCTTTCCACCTCCGCTTCCAGTATCGCCGAAGCGGGCCTACTCCGCGGGCCGCGCTGGGCCGGATGGAGCCTTCAGCACGCGCAGACCCAGCAGCCAACCGATCAGCACGAACACCAGGCAGCCCACGAACAGCAGGTAACGCCCGAAACCCTCGGTCAGCTCGCGGAAGGCCTCCGGCGCCATCAGCCGGTCGATCCCGCCGCCGGAGAGGAACTTGGCGTACAGGTCGGCGAACCACTGGCGGTGCTGATAGACAGTGCCCCCGAGCGGCGCCCCGAGGATGGCGCCCAGGCCCTGGGCGGTCATCACGGCTCCGATGTTGGCGGCCCGGGTCTTGGGGTCGATCTCCGAGACGCTCGCGTACCAGGCGGGGATGGTCAGAAGGAAGCCGATCCCGAGCGGGATCCCGCCAAGAGCGAACGCCCACTGCGTGCGCAGGGCGGGCAGCACGGCGCCGGAAGAGATCACCGCCAGGCCCAGCACGCACAGAAACATCCCTACGTGCACCGCCCTCACCCTGCCGATCCGCTCGCCGAACTTGGCCATCGGAACGCTGAGAGCCGCCATGAGGATCGCGCCCGGAAGCACCAGCACCCCGAACTGGGTCTCGCTCATCTGGAACTGATCCTTGGCGAACAGCTTGAGCGGCACCATCGGAAAGCCGACGCCGACGAACGTCACGAAGCCCAGCAGGAGGTAGCTCGGGATCCTCCGGGCCGACTCGAGCAGCGTGCGCAGGTCCTCGGCCTCCCCGGAGGCCCTCTGGACGGCCCGGCTCCTCCGCAGCTCCCAGCCGCTGGGTACGAAGCGGAACGACGCCACGGAGACGCCGAGGAACAGGGCCGAGGCCAGCCACAGGCTCGGAACCCTCTCGCCACCGAAGTCCCGGAACCACGGCCCCAGCTGGTCGTTCACCAGCCCGCCCACGGGCAGGGCCAGCGCGATGCCGACCAGATAGCACATGTTGAGCAGGCTCATCGCCTCCTGCCGCTCGCCGTCCGCCACCGTGTCGTTCATCAGCGCGAACGCCGCGGGCCACAGCATCGCCGCCCCCAATCCGTCCACGGCCCGGAGTGCCATCAGCGCGAAGGTCTCCCCGTACCCCCAGTGGAGCGGCACGAGCATCGTGAGCAGGGGGGTCGTCGCCGTGAGGCCCGTGCCCAGCACCATCAGGCGCCTGCGCCCGTACCGGTCGGCCAGATGGCCCATGGTGCCCTTCAGCAACGCCTCGGACAGCAGGAACGTGGTGACCACGAGGGCGATCACGCCCTCGCCGAACCCGCGGTCTTCCCGCAGGTACACGGGCATGGTGGAGATGTTCAGGACGGCGAACCCGATCTCGGCCAACAGCGCCACGACCAGAAGCCGCGCCACCTCTCGGCGGAGCCACAGGGCCTTGGTCGGGGCCGGTCCGGCGGGTTCCATCGGCTGCGGTGTCCTACCTACCCAACAGACTGCAAACAGAAAGGGGCAACAGCCGAAGGGCTGCGCCCCGGAACTCTGCGGCGCGTTGCGAGGCCGCCCTCAGCGCTTGACGAACTGGAACCCGCGCCGGGCCTTCTTGCGCCCGTACTTCTTGCGCTCCTTCACCCGGGCGTCCCGGGTGAGGAACCCGCCCTTCCGAAGCGGCGCTCGGAACTCGCTGTCGTACTCCACCAGCGCGCGCGCGATGCCCAGACGGACCGCGCCGGCCTGGCCGCTGATGCCGCCGCCCTTCACGCTGGCCTTCACGTCGTAGCGCCCGTCCAGCTCGAGCGCGGTGAGCGGGCTGCGGACCAGAATCTCCAGCACCGGCCGACCCAGATACTCCTTCAGGTCCCGGCCGTTGATCTCGACTTTGCCCTCGCCGGGCTGGAGCCACACTCGGGCCACCGCGCTCTTGCGCCGGCCCGTCCCGTAATACACTTCAGATGCCATCGGTCCTCGTCAGTCCTTGTTGATGTTCAGTGGTTCGGGGGCCTGGGCGGCGTGCGGGTGATCCGCGCCGCGGTAGACCTTCAGCTTCTTGATGATCTGTCGGCCGAGCCTCGTCTTGGGAGTCATCCCCCAGACGGCCCGCTCGATCAGGCGCTCCGGCTTCTCTCGGAGCAGGCGTCCGCGCTGGACGCTTCGGAGGCCGTCCGGCCAACCCGTGTGCCAGTAGATCAGCTCCTCGTCCTTCCGCCCGGTGAGCACGGCCTTCTCGGCGTTCACAACGATCACGTAGTCGCCGCAATCCATGTTGTAGGTGAAGGTGGGCTTGTGCTTGCCCCGCAACACCTGCGCAACCTGGGCGGCCAGACGTCCGATCGGAACGCCCGTGGCGTCCACGACGTACCACTTGCGCTCGATGCTTCCCTCTTTGGCTGTGTAAGTCCTGTTCATCGTCTATCCTTCGATCGGCCGCCCGGCCGGATCGACTCCGTCAGTCCGTCTCGATGCTGTGCTCTTCCTGGGGCTCCGCCTGCCGCACGTCGCGCAGGCTCCTTCCATAGCTCACCCTCATCAGGGTGAGCCCCCGCGCGGGCAGCACCACCGGCCAGGTCAGGCGATCCCGCTCCTCGGGCGAAAGCAGGATCGCGGCGTGCCCGGGCGGACGCTGGCCCTTGCCGACCTCCAGCAGGAAGCCGGCGATCCTGCGCATCATGCCCTTCACGAACGCCGTCCCGACGACGTCCACCCGAACCTCGTCGCGGACGGTCGTCACGTCCACCCGGAACAGCGTGCGGACGGTGTTTCCCTCGCCCTTCAGCTCCTCGCTGAAGGCGCGGAAATCGTGCTCGCCGACCAGCTCCTCCGCGGCGCGGCGCATCGCGTCCGCGTCCAGCGGCCTTCCGAACCGGAACGCCCACCGCTCGCGGAACGGGTCCGGCCCGCCGGTCAGGATGCGGTAGCGGTAGTGCCGCCATCTGGCGCAGAACCGGCTGTGGAACAGCCCGGGCACCCGTCGGCTCTCCAGCACGCGCACGTCCCGCGGCAGAACGCGGTTCAGCGCCCCGGCCCAGCGGTCGGCGGGCACGCCGCTCGCAGAGTCGAAGTGGCACACCTGACCCCGGGCGTGAGCCCCGGAATCGGTTCGGCTCGCCCCAACGACCTCGCAGTCCTCGCCCGAGGTCCGGCGCACAGCATCTTTCAATGTGCCCTGGACGGTTCTCTGTCCAGGATTCGCGGCCCAGCCGCGGAAATCGGTTCCGTCGTAAGCGACGATCAGTCGAACGCGCTCAGTCAACCAGCTCCAGCACCGCGCACGGGGCGCCGTCGCCTCGGCGCTTCCCGATCTTGGTCAGCCTCGTGTAGCCGCCGTTGCGCTCCTTGTAGCGCGGGGCGATCTCGTCGAAGAGGTGCTTGACGAGGTCCTCGCCGTTGATGAGGCTGCGCTGCTGCAGGATGGCGGTCTTCTCCAGCGGGGTCTTTCCGGCCAGCAGGCGCTCCGGCTTGGGGCTGCTGGTCGAGTGGCCCACCAGGATCCGCCGAGCCTCGCGGCGCGCGGCCAGCGTGTCCTGCTTGGCGGTGGTGATCAGCTTCTCCACCACGCGCTGCAGCTCCTTGGCCCGGCCCAGCGTCGTACGGACGTAGCCGTGCCGGACGAACTGGCGCGCGAGGTTGTGCAACAGCGCCCGGCGCTGGTCGCTGGGCAGTCCTAGCTTTCTGCGGTCAACAAGGTGTCTCATGGTGCAAACTCCACGGGGCGATCGGCGCTCAGCCCTCGTCCCCCTCGTCGTCCAGCTCCGGCGCGCGGAACGACGCCTTGCCGGGCCTCAGCTCGTAGCCGCGCTCGGCGAGCTTCTCCCGAACCTCCTCGAGCGCCCGGACGCCGAACCCGCGGATGCTGCGGAGGTCGGCCTCGGAGGTGCTCAGCAGGGCCTTGAGGGTCATCAGCCCGCTCCGCCGCAGGGCGTTGTAGGTCCTCTGCGTGAAGCCAAGCTCCTCGAGGTTCACATCGGGCACGTTGAGCAGCTCGCCCTCGAGCGCGTCGTCACCGAGAGGTCCTGCCTCGAAGCCGCTGGCTCCGAGCTCGAAGAACAGCCGGAAATACTTCTCCAGAATGTGCGCGGCCTGGCTCACGGCGTCGTTCGGGCTCAGGGCGCCGTTGGTCCAAACGTCCAAGGTCAGGCGCTCGAAGTCCGTGCGCATGCCCACGCGCGTCTGCTCGACGTTGTAGCCCACCCTCTTCACCGGGGTGAACTGCGCGCCGACGGGGATCACGCCGATGATGCCGCGGTACTTCTCCTGCTTCTCCGGCAGGACGTAGCCCACGCCCCATCCCACGTACAGGTCCATCGCGAGCGTCGCATCCGGGTCGCTGATCGTGGCCAGATACACGTCCGGGTTGACGACGGTCACGCCCTCGGGGCACTGGATGTCCGCGGCCAGCACCTTGCCGGGGCCTTTGACCTCGATGCGCAGCACCTTGTCGACCTCGGTGCCGACCAGCGAGTCGTCGAAGCGGATCGCGACGTCGTGCAGGTTGAGCAGCAGCTGGGTCGCGTCCTCCTTCACGCCGGGGATCGGGGCGAACTCGTGGAAGACCTTCTCGATGCGCACCGCGCAGATGGCGGCGCCCTGGATGGAGCTGAGCAGGACCCGCCGCAGAGCGTTGCCGATCGTCTGCCCGTAGCCCCTCTCCAGGGGTTCGAGCACGAACTTGCCGTAGTCCTTCTTCAGTTCGAGCGTGGTGATGTGTGGCATTGGGGGTGTGCTGCTCGCCCTCCTCTCAGACGCGCCGACGCTTGGGCGGCCGGCAGCCGTTGTGCGGAACCTTCGTCTTGTCGCAGATGGAGAGCACCTCGAGGCCGGCCGCCGCCAGCGCGCGGATGGCGGTCTCCCGGCCGCTTCCCGGCCCGTTCAGCTGCACGTCGACCTTGCGCATCCCGTGCTCCTGGGCGCGCCGGGCGGCCTGCTCGGCGGCCACCTGGGCCGCGAACGGCGTGCCCTTGCGGCTGCCCTTGAAGTTCACGCGGCCGGCCGAGGCCCAGCTGATCACGTTGCCCTGCGGGTCGGTGATCGTCACGATCGTGTTGTTGAACGAGGCGTGCACGTGCGCCACGCCCACCGGGACGTTCTTCTTCTCTTTCGCTTTCGCCTTGGAAGACTGCTTTCTTGCCATCTGGAACCCTTACTTCTTGGCCTTCTTCTTGCCGGCGACCGTCTTCTTCGCGCCCTTGCGCGTTCGGGCGTTGCTGCGGGTGTTCTGGCCGCGCACGGGCAGGCCGCGCCGGTGCCGGAGGCCGCGGTAGGAACCGATCTCGATCAGCCGTCGGATGTTCGAGTTGACCTCGCGCCGAAGGTCTCCCTCGACCTGGTAGTCCCGGTCGATCACCTCGCGCAGCGCGCCGACCTCAGCCTCGGTCAGGTCGCGCACCTTCTTCCGCGGGTCCACGCCCGCCTTCTCGACCACCTCGTGGGCGTTGTGCTTGCCGATGCCGTAGATCAGCGGCAAGGCGTACAAGACGGCCTTGTCGCGGGGAAGATCGACGCCTGCGATACGTGCCATTGGTCTTCTGAATTCTCCTCGGGAATCAGCCCTGCCGCTGCTTGTGCTTCGGATTCTCGCAGAGGACGCGCACGACGCCCTTGCGTCGGATGATCTTGCACTTGTCGCACATCTTCTTCACGCTCGCACGCACTTTCATCGCCTCTGCACCTCGATCCGATGGGACGCCCGGCCCGCAACGGCGGAAGACGGGTGACGCAAGCACGCAGGATACCACACCGCGCTCGCGACGTGCCACCCTCCGGCGGGCCGCTGGGCCGCCGGGGCCGATTCGCTCCTGCTCCGGGCTCCGCAGAGGATACCCGATCCGGCCGTCCGCCGTGCCGGCTTGACTCCCACGAGCCGCGTTGGGTAGCAACCCCGCATGATCGGCCTGCTGGTCCTCGCCGCCGCCCAATGGCTGACCGCGCCCACCGACTGGCCCGCGATCAAGCCCAACCCCGTGATCGAGCGGTGGCGGGCCCAGAAGCGCGGCCTCTTCCTCCACTTCGGGATGTCCACGTTCACCGGAGACGAGTACGGCGGCATCCCCGCGGGGGTGGACCGTTACGCCCCCGCCAAGGCCGACCCGGAACAGTGGGCCGACGTCGCCAGGCGCGCCGGCTTCCGCTACGCCGTGCTGACGGCCAAGCACTGCTACGGCTTCTGCCTCTGGCCCTCGGCGCACACCGACTACTCCGTCAAGACGGCGGACCAGCCCGACGTCGTCCGGCAGTTCGTGGACGCCTGCCGCAAGAACGGCGTCCTGCCGGGCCTCTACTACCTGCTGGGCTGGGACGTCCGCCACCAGCCCGCGCGTACGCCCGACGAGTACGAGCGCTTCTGCACCGCCCAGATCACCGAGCTGCTCTCGAATTACGGGCCCATCTTCGAACTCTGGCTGGACATCCCGTTCGACCTGGGCCCGGACACCGACAAGGCCCTCTCGAGGATCTACCGGGCAGCCAAGAAGCTCCAACCGGATTGCATGATTCTCCTCAACCACAGCTTCCGGGATGGGACGCGCATTCCGGTGACGCCCGTCTCCTACAACCGGAGCTTCGTCGCGGGCAGGCAGGCCGCGCTCTGGCCGACGGACCTGGTGAACGGCGAGCGCACCCTGCCTCCGCCCACGGGCCACAACCCGGTGATCCGCTATCTGGGGCAGGACTACCATCTGCCGATGGAGGTGTGCGACTCCGCGACCCAGGAAGGCTGGTTCTGGCTGCCCGAGGACTCCCTCCGCACGCCGCTGGATCTTTTCCGTCTGGCCACCGAGGCCGAGCGGCGCGGAGCCAACCTGCTCCTGAACATCGGGCCCGACCGAAGCGGCCGCATCCCCGAGCCCGCGGTCCGGCGCCTCATCGAGCTCAAACGGGCCCTCGCGACGGGCAAGATCGCGCGGAACCTCCTGGAGGGCTGCGCGGCGACCGCCTCGAACGTCTACCGCAACGACCCCGCCTTCGGCCCGGACAAGGCGATCGACGCCGAGCCCCGCACCCGGTGGGCCACCGACCAAGGCGTCCGCCAAGCCTGGATCGAGTTCTCCGCCCCCGGCGGCATCCGCTTCGACCGCCTGCGGATCGTCGAGGCGTACCGCCGCGTGCGCGCCTACCGCGTGGAGGCGTGGACCGGCAACGCTTGGGAGCGCCTGGCGGCCGGATCGGTCCTCGGCGGAGACGGCGAGCCGATCGCCGTCCGCCCAGTCAAGGCGTTCAAGCTCCGCATCGCGATCGACGACGCGACGGACGGCCCTTCCCTGTGGGCGGTCGAGGCCTTCGACTCGCGGGAGGCTCGGTAGCGGTCCGCGATCTCCTGGTCGATCCTTCGGCGCAGCTCCGGGGTGAGCATGCTGCCGTGGTCTCCGGGGACGAACAGCACCGTGGCCCTCGCGCCCAGCGTGTCCAGGTCCTGCGCCAGCAGCCGCAGCGGCCGGTCCAGATAGAACGTGTCCTCGGTGCCGCACGCGATGAAGATCTTGCCTCGGAGCTTCGGACCCAGCTCGGCCCAGCGGGTGCGCAGGACGTGCCCGATGTCGTACCGGCGCCAAGCCTCCGCCACCTTCGGATCGATCTCCCCGGTCTCCCAGTTCCACAAGGGCTGGGGCTGGCCGTCGCGTCCCCTGGGGCTGAACACCGCCACGAACGATCCCATCTGCTCGCCCCTCAGCCCGTACTCCCGGCTGCAGAACTCGCGTACGGTGGCCAGCACCCGCTCGCCCTGCCGGATGAGCGGCGTCTCTTCAGTTCCCCGGCGGTACAGGTTGGCCCCCTCGCGATAGATGTCGGTGTTGCAGAAAGACCGGAAGTCCACGTAGTCGGGCGCCGTGGACCAGCAGCCGCCGAAGAAGTCCGGGTTCTGGATCTGCAGCCAGAGGCTGGACCATCCTCCGCTGCTGTGGCCGGTCACGAACCTTGCCGACGGGCTCCCCCCGCACCGGAACCGCCGTTCGATCTCCGGGATCAGCTCCTCCACCAGCGCTCGGCCGTAGGGGCCGTTGTTCTCGCTGTCCGCGAACACGTGGTGTCCGGTCGGGCAGTCGGGGTCCAGAACCACGTGCACGAACGGCTCGCCGGCTCGGTCGGTCTCAGGCAGGAAGCCCAGGCCGCTGTACCACTGGGCGCCGCCGCCGAACCCGGGGACCTCGTACACCACGGGCCAGGTCCGCTCCGTCGTCCACCCCGCGGGCAGCCCGACCACGGCCTTCAGCTCAACCGGACGCTTGTGAAACGCCTCCAGGAGCTTCGACCTCACCCGCACCAGCTTCACGCGCGGGGTCTCCTCGAATGAGGGCTCGGGAAGCACGCGGTCGCAGGTCAGGTCCGTCTGCGTCCCGGCGGCGAGCCGCACCCGAACGGCCTTGGAAACGATGTTGCCGGGGCACGTGCCGACCGCGCGCCCGCCCAGGTTGCGGTCCACCACCGCCTGCACGGTGTACTCGCCGGGCTGGATCGACTCGATCCGCTTCCGGCCGCCGATCACCGTCGTCGCGTCCAGCACCATCCACCGGCCGGGTCCGACGTCCGCGAAGCGCGCCACGAGCACCGGCTCCGCGCCCACCCACGACGGCCCGAGCCTCGGCTCGCCCATCGTCTTCGAGACGTACACCGCCACCGATCCGGTGAACGGACCCGCGAACGCCGCCGCCTCGTACCTCACCCGGAACGTCTGGGCGCCCGCCAGACAGACGCCGAGCCCAAGCAGCAACAAAGCCGCGAATCGCTTTGCCATGGAGCCATGATACTGCCCCGCGCCGCAGGCCCCATAATCGCGCCGGAGGATAACCATGCCCACTCTGGAGCTTCGAACCAAGCCCGACGCCGACCTCTCGATGCGGCGGTGGGAGGCTTGGTGGGTCGGAGAGATCGCCGACCGCCCGCCGGTGACGCTGAGCATCCGGCCCGAGCGCCCTTGGAGCCTGCCCACCAAGCGGCACGCCTCGGTGCGCGAGGCGTGGCTCGACGTGGAGTTCCGGGTGGAGCAGTTCGCGGCCATCGCGGAGCAGCAGGAGTGGTTCGCCGACGGGCTGCCGATCCTCTTCCCGAACCTCGGCCCGGAGGTGCTGGCCTCGGTCTTCGGCGCGGAGATCGAGTACTCCGAGGACAGCGGCTGGAGCGTGCCCCGTTACTCCTCTTGCCGCGAGATCGTCGGCCTCCGGCCCGACTGGGCAAACCCGTTCTGGAGCGCGGTGGAGCGGATGATCTCCCTATCCCTGGAGGCCGGCGCCGGACGCTGGATCACCGGCTACACCGACATGCACACGAACGCCGACCTCCTGGCCGCACTGCGCGACCCGCAGGAGCTGTGCGTCGAGTGTCTGGACGATCCCGCCGCCGTCCGCGAGGCCTGCGAGTGGGTCACGCCGATCGCCCTGGAGGCGTACGAGCGGCAGGTCCGGCCGATCCTGGCCGCCGGCCAGCCGGTGACGACGTGGCTTCCCGCGCCCGCCTGGGGCCGTCAGTTCGTGCCGAACTGCGACTTCAACGCCCTCATCGGGCCGGAGCTGTTCCGCGAGCTCGTTCTGCCCTCGATCCACCGGGAGGCGGCCGCCATGGACCGCAGCATCTTCCATCTGGACGGGCCGACGGCGCTGCCGCACCTGGACGCCGTGTTGGAGATACCCAACCTGCACGCCCTGCAGTGGGTGTACGGAGCCGGGAACGAGCCGGCCTCCCGCTGGATCGACGTCTACCGCCGCGCCCTGGACCGCGGGATGAGCGTGCAGGTGATCTGCACGGACCTGGACGACGCCGCGCGCGTCATGGCCGCTCTGCCGCCAAAGGGCGTGTGGCTGGACGTCGGCGGAGCCTACGACCGAGACACCGCCGAAGCGTTCCTGCGGGACGTCGGCCGTTGGGCCGCCTCCGCCTCCTGAATGCGGAAGGGGGCCGAGCGGCCCCCTCCCAACCAGCCGGATCGGCGCGGACGCCCGGCGGTCAGCGCTTCCGCCTGCGCAGAGCGGCCAACCCGAGGCCGGCCGCGGCCAGCCCGACCGTGAACGGCTCCGGCACCGCCTGCGCGAAGTAGCTCGGGAAGATCTCGCCGCCCTCCTGGTGCGGACCGTTCAGGTTGCCGTTCTGCGAGAACGCCCAGTTCTCCATGTCCAGGTTCATGGTGAACGTGTAGAAGCCCTGCTTGCTGGGATCGGAGCCGGTGTTCTCGAACAGGCCCGAGAACGTGCCCGTCACGCCCGTCGGGTGGTTGAACGACTCGATCAGGTTGCCGTTCTGCACGCCCTGCAGGCCGTAGGCCGTCAGCGTGAGGCTGTACGAGTGGTAGATGCCCTTGTCGTTGGTGTTGCTCGTGAACGGGCTGAACCGGGCGAAGGAGTTCGCATAGTCGGCGCCGGACCCGGAGACGCTGAGCGTGTAGGTGGTCCAGTAGGTGCCGTCCCAGCCTCCGAACGCCATCTGGCTCACCACGCCCGAGTAGTTCGGATCCTCGTAGATCTGAAGGAACCCGACGCCGGTGTTGCCGCGCGTGTTGCCGTATCCGGCCGAGCCTTGGGTGGTGTACCACCACGAGCCCATGATGACCGTGGAGTCGTCGTAGAACGACGGGAGGCCCTTCACGATGAACAGCGACAGGTCGCGGTTGCCGATCGCGATCGTCTCGAGCGGATTGGCGTTCGCCATCGCGTCCGCGAGCGTGGCGTAGCGGGTGGTCGTACCGGTGTAGCCGAAGCGGTCGGTGGAGACGGCTCCGCCCGCCTGCGCCCTAGGAGCGCAGACCAGAGCCCAAGCGACAACGGCCAGAGTCATGCCGAGATGCTTCATTGGTATTGGATTCCTCCTTCCCTTGGGGGAGTACGTCCATTGTACGACGCACCGACCGAGGCACGGCGGAAATCCCCGTTTGAGGCGACCAAAACCGGCAAAACTACCGGGTCCCTCGCGCTCCCTCAGGAATCTTTCGTACCAGGCAGACGCAGATCGATTCGTTGGAATCTCGCACCCTTCCAGACGGGCTCGCTGCCGCCCCACAGGGCGCGGGTCCATGCGGAGCCCGGCAGGAAGACCGTCGCCAGACGGCGGAATCCCTTCCGCTTGACCGGGTGCCAGCGCAGCGCCCTGAGCCCCGCCCGCAGCCCGCGACGCCTCTCCGCGAAGGTCGAGTAGAGAGCCACCAGGTTGAGCTCGTTCTGGCCAAGGCCGACCCGCACCAGTCCGGACTCGGACCCGAACCGGAGCCAGCCGGCACCGACCCGCGAGATCGCCTCCCTCACCGCGACCTCCTCCAGCACTTGACCCCTCGAGCGGACGAACGTGTTGGCCCCGTGCACCCGCCAGTGGCTCAGCCTCTCCGGCACGCAGGCCACGCGCCGTCCGGCCGCGAGCTCCAGCTGCGCGACCCAGTCGCCGGAGTAGCGGCATTCGGTGTGGAAGGACAGACCTTGCCGACGGAACAGCACCGACGACGCCAGCACCCTGTTCTCGAACAGCAGCCACGGCAGAAGATCCTGGACCGGCTCGCGAGGCCAACCGTCGTGGACGTCTTGGCTGGTGTCCAGTCGGCCGTCGGCGTCGCCCACCCACCCCAAGGTGTAGCAGTAGGGGCAGTCGGGCCGCTCCTCCAGCGCCCTCACCTGGCTCTCCAGCTTGGTCGGCTCCCAAAAGTCGTCGGAGTTCAGGATCGCCACGAACTCCGAGTCGGTCAGCTCCAAGCCCCTCTGTTGCGAGCCGTAGGTGCCCAAGTTGGTCGGGTTCGCCTCCACGCGGAGGCGCGGATCGCGGACCGAGGCGGCCACCTCGAGGCTGTCGTCGGTGCTGCCGTCGTCCAGCACCAGCACCTCCAGGTCGCCGAACGTCTGGGCGAGGGCCGACTCCAGGGTTCGGCGGAGGAACCGGCCGTGGTTGAAGCTGGGCACGATCACCGAGACCCGGGGCACGGCCCATTATGGAAGCTGCGAAACGCGACCGATCCATCGCACGTCTGCCATGCAGCGCCGGAGGCGGGGGCAAGGAGGACAAAAGATGCGTCGGTTGGGTGTGGCGGCGGCAGCGCTCACGGCAGTTCTCTCGTTTCTGTGGTGGTGGAGAGGCATCGGGGTCTTGGGAGAGAGGCCCACCTTCCAGCCCCCTCCGGACACCGAGCCTCGGCGGCTCTCTTACGAGGAAATCGAGCAGGTGCTGAAGGAGCAGGAGGAGGCAGGTCGAATCAAGTTCGTTCCCAATGAGTGGGAGGAGCTTGAGGCGAACGAAGCGGAGTGGAAGGCCCTGAACTCCGTGTGCATCGCCCTGGGAGGCTCCTCCGGCTTCCACGTCAAGGGACAGATCCCGCAACCGATCGAGAGGATCGCTCGGATGCTCGCGCCGCTGGTGTTCTGCAACTCCAGCTGGGACCAGGGCCCCGACCTCGACACCCTCTCCCGCTTCGACGCGACGATCGGCCGTCCGAAGTCCGCTGGCAGCCCCCAGGGCATGTGGCTCACGGGCTTCCGGGTCTTGCCAGGCGAGGCTCCGGGAGAAACGAACCTCCGGCTCCTCTACGTCGTTGCCGATTCCAGCGTGGAAAGCCCTTTAGAAGTGAAGGCCTCTGTGGCGCTCGACGCCGGCAGGGTCACGAGAGTCTGGATCGAGACCGCCTGGGACATCAACCTGATCCGCTTCACGTCGGCGCACCGCGACCGGGTCGACTACAGCGACAATGGGCGCTTCAACTACCATGAAGGCATCCATCTCAGCAACGGCGACCGGGACAAGCTGTTGGAAACCGACAGCGACGTGAAGGTGCTTGGGTACGCCGTATCCCACAACGGACGCCTGGAGGTCTGGGGCTACTCCGTGAAGGCCGGCCCCATGGTGGCGACTTTCGAGTGGGTCTCCGGCGTGCTCACGTACGATAAGGGAGTGGGCACGTACGATGAGGAACCAAGGACGTTGCCCGGACCTCTCACCGTCCCCATCCGGAACGGAAGATGGAGCCTCTCGGCCGCACTCGAACCGGGGCAGTACCGGGTGACGCTGCGCCCGCACAAACGGGGCACGGAGGACTACGAGAGGTCTCTGACCTTCGTCATTCCGAAGACGGCAGCCCCGCCCTGGAACTGAGCGGGGGATGGCCCAGACAACCGTTCGCGAACCGGAGAGCCCCTCCCCGCCGGCGGCCGCCGCCCCGGGGGGAGACCTCGGTCGCCCAGCCTCCGTTCGCCGCTCGGTCCCGGGTACGCCGGCGGGGCTCGAACACACTGCGAGCAATGGCGTCTCCATGCGCCAAACACAGGAGAAAGGAGGAATCGAGAGGATGAGACACCGATGGACGATCGGCTTGATCGCAGCCTTGGCGGCGTTCGCGACCCAAGCCCACGGTCAGAGCGACACCGTCCGCTCCGCCAGGATCGCCGTGCAGAGGTTGCTCGAGCGGAGGTTCGACGACGTCGGCCGCTTTCGCTTCTTCAGCGAGCAGGTCCGCCCCGCAGGATCCAGCGACTCTCGCGTGGAGGGCCGCGGCGAATGCGTGATCCGCGGGGATTTCAAGGACTTCCGGTACCTGGCTTATGTGGACCGCCGGGGAGACGCCAGGGAGGTCCGCGTGGAGTTCCCGAGCGGCTTGGTCGTCACCGAGGGCGACTGGAACCCTGACATCAACTCGAACTACCTCCAGATTCGCTCGCCGCGGGACGGGGACCGGGTTCGGGACGGTCGCGTGACGATCTCCGGGTACGCCGAGGCCGGAGAGGTGCGCGTCACGGTCTACGACCGGTTCGGCGAGCGGATCGCTTCGGAGTACGTTCGCGTTCGCGACGGACGCTGGTCCGCCACGGTGCCCCTGCGCGGCGGCGTCTATCGGGCGCTCGCCGAGGGATCCTCCAGCCGTCAGCGGGACGAGGTGCGCTTCACCGTGGAGGGCGATCCGTACCACGACGGCGAAGCCACGATCCTGCGCCCCCGCGACAGGGAGACGATCCGGGGCGATCGAGTCGACGTGGAGGGCCACTCCACCGCACGGTCGCTGAGGGTTCAGCTGACCTCCCGGCTCAACAGCGTGATCCAAGAGAACCGGGTGAGCGGGGGAGGCAGGTTCTCGACTTCGTTCTCCCGGGTGCGCAACGGCGACTACAAGGTCCGGGTTCTGGGTTCGGACGGAAAGGCTCTCGAGGAGAAGGTCATCCTGGTCCGCGACTCGGGAGGCTCCGGCGACTTCGGCGGCTGGGGTGGCTCCGGGGGTTTTGGCGGGTCGGATGGCTCGGCGCAAGGCACGTCCGTCACTCTGGACTCTCCGCGGGACGGCGCGGTGGTGGGGCGGTCCGTGCGGATCTCGGGCCGATCGAACGATCGCGAGGTGCGGGTGATCGTCACCGATTCGCAGGGCCGACGGGCGGTCGACCGCAAGGTGCGGGTCTCGGGTGGCCGGTTCGACACGTCCGTGTCCCTTCCGAGGCCGGGCGGATACGCGGCGGACGTCTCGAACTCGAGCGGAAGAGGCCGGGACCGGGCGTCGTTCCAAGTGCGCTGAGCGCCCAAGCCGCGGAAAGAGAGGGGGGCCGGTCGTTCGACCGGCCCCCCCCTCTGCCTGCCGTCGGGGAGTCTTCCTTAGAACGGGCCGCGCACGACCTCGATCTCCTGGTCGCCGGCGAGCGAGCGTCCCCGCAGGCGACCCACCTTGGCCCCCTGTTTCAGGCTGAGCTGCGTGGTCGCGGCCGACGGCAGGGTGACGAAGTTGTCGAACAGCGGCGAGCCGCCCTCCGGATCGTAGATCATCAGGTCCACCACCGGCCGGTCGGTCCAAAGCTGGCCCATGCCCTCCTCGTCGATCCGGAACCGAAGCCGAGGCTTGGCGAACTGGCAGTCCTTGGGGTTCGCCAGCAGCTGCCACGCGTCGTGCACCTCGTCCAGGCTGGCGTAGAGCAGCGTTCGGCTGGCCGGCAAGCCCGACACGTCGGCCTCGATCGCCACGACTCGGTCTCCGCTGTCCACCGACACGATCTCGCTCCACTCCCGGACCACCCGGCCGTCCAGCAGGTCCACGGCCAACAGCTCCAGGGCGCCGTCCTGCACCGCCGTGTCGGCCGAGTCGTTCACCACGTGGACCCGCACCTTCTCGCCGTCTCGCTCGATGCTCACCAGCACGTCGTCGTACAGCCGCCGCACCTCGTGCGCGGCCGCCTTCCAGTTCCAGCCCGAGTCGACCAGAGCCCAGCTCTGCACCGGCCAGCAGTCGTTCAGCTGCCAGATCAGGGTGCCCTTGCAGAAGCGGGAGCGGCGCCAGTGCTCGATGCCGAACCGCAGGGCGTCCCTCTGGTTCAGCTGGGTGTGGTACACCCAGTCCTCCAGAGTCTTCGATGCGGGATAGAACAGCTCCACGAAGCCCTTGAACGTGGGCCAGTCCTTGCCGGTCTTGTCGTGCCAGCGCACCACCGGGGAGTCGGGCCTCCAGTCGCGGCCCTCGGCGCACGTTCGCCAAAGGTCGAGGCTCATCGACGACGCGAACCCGAACTCGGACACGAACCGCGCCCGCGACTTGGCGTAGCCGCGCCAGTCCGCCGAGCCGTGCCAGATGGACCAGTCGTGCACGTCTCCCACGGGGTCCTCGTTGCAGTGCTCCTCTCCGCCCCAGGGGCTGCTGGGCGTGTACGACCGGTCGGGGTCCAGCCGCTCCAGCACGGCCGGAATCACCTCGTCGTAGATCCTCTCGCCGAAGTAGCGGTGGGGCTTCTGATCGGCGTGCCCCCAGGCCTGCCACATGATCAGGTTCTCGTTGTTCCCGCACCAATGGGCCAGCGAGGCGCGGTTGCGCAGGCGCTTCACCACGGCCTCCGCCTCGACCCGCGCGGCCTCGGCGTACTCGTCGGTGTCCGGGTAGTACGCGCAGGCGTAGGCGAAGTCCTGCCACACCAGGATGCCGGCCTCGTCGCAGGCGTCGTAGAACGCGTCGTCCTCGTACAGGCCGCCGCCCCACACGCGCAGCATGTTCATGCCCATCAGGACGGCGTTGTCGACCTGGTGGCGGTAACGGCGGGCGTCCAGCCGGGACGGGAAGGAATCCTCCGGGATCCAGTTTGCGCCGCGCGCCCATAGGGACACGCCGTTCAGCTCGAATCGAAAGCTCTCGCCGTGATCGTCCGGCTCGCGGATCAGGCGGACCGTTCGAAGGCCGATCCGTCGCTCCGCCACGTCCAGCAGCACTCCGTCCTTCTCCAGGAACGTGGTGAGGGTGTACAGGTGCGGGTGGCCCAGGTCGTGCGTCCACCAGAGCCGGGGGTCGTGGACCACGATTGTGCCGTCGCCCTCCAGCGTGCCCACCGTGGCGCCGTCCTCGTCGCACAGGGTGTGCAGCGGGACGCCGTCGCCCTCGGTCTCGGTCTGGATCTCGACCGCCCAGGAGCCGTCGTCCATCGGGCTCGGGCGCACCCACACGTCGGTCACCCGCGAGGCGTATTCGAGCAGCGAGACGGGCTTCCAGATGCCGCAGGAGATCAGCCGCGGGCCCCAGTCCCAGCCGAACATGCACTGCGACTTGCGCACGAAGGACCGCTCGGCGAACCGTTCGACGTGCTTCTGCAGGCCCTCCCGCTCGGCGTACTCGGCCTTGCGGCGCTCGCCCACCAGACGCGCGGACTGGAAGTCCACCCTCAGCTCGTTCTCGCCGGGCCGAAGCCTCTCGGTCACGTCGACCTCCAGCGGCACGTGCATGTTGTCGTGCCGGGCGATCTCCTCTCCGTTCAGACGCACCGTGCAGACGGTGTCCAAGCCCTCGAAGCGCAGCACCCGGCGGTCCAGGCCCTCCTTGGGCTCCCACTCGAACCGAAGGCGGTAGCTCCAGTCGGCGTCGTCGACCCATCGCAGGCCGTCCTCGTTCCTGCGGTAGAACGGGTCGCCGATCACGCCGGCGTCCATCAGATCCAGGTGCACGTGCCCCGGCACGGTGGCGGGCAGCCACTCCGACCGGCCCTCGCGCGCCGTCTCGACGAACTCCCAGCCAAGGTTCAGATGGGTCTTCTCCACGCTTCGCATCCTGCGCCCATGTTAGCCGTTCGCCGGGTGGGATTGCATCCCGGCTTGCGCGCGCGCAGCCGGCCGGAGTATGCTTCAACAGTTGGCGAACTGTGCAATTCTCCGCGATCGCGATGGGGACGCTCTCGCGCGGGCCTTCGCCGCGCTGGGGCACCCGACTCGTCTGGCGCTCTACCGCTTTCTGCTCGCCCAAGGGGATCGGATCGCCCTGAGCCCGGACGGGTCGGTCCGGCCTCTCAAGGGCTCGACCGTGGGCGACCTCTGCTGCCAAGTCAGCGGAAGCCAGCGGGTCACCCCGAACCTGTCGCGACACATCCGCATCCTGGCCGAAGCGGGTCTGATCGCCACCGAGCGGTGCGGCCGGCACACCGTCTGCCGAGCCATCCCCGGCGCGGCCGACGCCCTGCGCCGCGCCCTGGAACCCGATTCCGGAGCCACACCATGCTGAACGCGCTCTTCGTCTGCGTGCACAACGCCGGCCGGTCCCAGATGGCCGCGGCCCTGTTCAACCACCTCTGCCAGCGGAAGGGGCTGCCGTTCCGCGCCGACTCCGCCGGCACCGCGCCCGGCAATGCCGTGAACCCGGCGGCCGTCGAGGCGCTGCGCGAGCTCGGCATCGAGCTCTCCCAAGCCAAGCCCAAGGCCCTGACGCAGGAGCTCGCCGATTCGGCCGAGAGGATCATCACCATGGGCTGCGGCGTGGACGCCGAATCCTGCCCCGCCAAGTTCCTCGTGACGGAGGATTGGGGGCTCGACGACCCGGCCGGACTGCCGATCGAAACGGTGCGCCGCATCCGGGACGAGATCCGCGCGCGGTTGGAGGCGCTGATCGCCGAGCTGGAGGGGAACGACCGATGAAGCGCGGACTCTCCTTCCTCGACCGCTACCTCACCGGCTGGATCTTCCTCGCCATGGCGTTCGGGGTGCTGCTGGGGCGCTTCGCCCCGGGCGTCGGGCACGCGATCAACAGCCTGGCCGTCGGCACCACCTCCATCCCGATCGCGATCGGCCTGATCCTGATGATGTATCCGCCGCTGGCCAAGGTCCACTACGAGGACCTCCCCAAGGTGTTCCGGAACACCAAGGTGATGGCCTTCTCGCTGTTCCAGAACTGGGTCGTCGGCCCGCTGCTGATGTTCGCCCTGGCGCTGCTCCTGCTCGGCGACAAGCCCGAGTACGCGATCGGCCTGATCCTGATCGGCCTGGCCCGGTGCATCGCCATGTTGATCGTGTGGAACGACCTGGCGGACGGGGATCGGGATTACGCCGCGGGCTTGGTGGCCCTCAACTCGCTGTTCCAGGTGTTCCTGTACAGCGTGTTCGCGTACGTGTTCATCAAGGTCCTGCCGCCGCTGTTCGGCGTGTCGTTCGGCGACGTGGACCTCTCCAAGATCACCATCCGCTCGATCGCGGAGAGCGTGTTCATCTATCTCGGAATCCCGTTCCTCGCGGGCTTGCTCGGCCGGATCGCGCTGATCCGCGTCAAGGGCCGCGAGTGGTACGAGACCCGCTACATCCCTCGGATCAGCCCCCTCACGCTCGTCGCGCTGCTGTTCACCATCGTCGTGATGTTCTCGCTCAAGGGAGACACGATCTTCGAGCGGCCGTTCGACGTGCTGCGGATCGCCATCCCGCTCACGCTGTACTTCGTGCTGCTGTTCCTCGCGTCGTTCTACGCCGCGCGGCGGCTGGGCGCGGGCTACGGCAAGAGCGCCACGGTGTCGTTCACCGCGGCCAGCAACAATTTCGAGCTGGCGATCGCCGTGGCGGTGGCCGTGTTCGGAATCCAGTCGGACCAGGCGCTGGCCGCGGTCGTCGGGCCGCTCATCGAGGTGCCGGTGATGATCGCTCTTGTGAACGCCGCGACCTACTTCCGGCGCGTGTGGTACCCGTCCGAAGCGAACGCCTG
>CALGMO010000102.1 GCA_937961665.1 uncultured Fimbriimonadaceae bacterium | reverse complement strand
GGGAAGTCGGGCTCGTCGATCGGCACGACGGGCTTGAGCGCGCGCTCGGCGAGGGCTCCGTGACCGACCTCGCGGCGCCCGGGGCCGCGCAGGGGCCGCACCTCTCCCACGCTGTAGGGCGGGAAGTTGTAGAAGTGCATGAAGCGCTTCTCGGTGTCGAGCTCCAGGCCGTCGATGATCTGGGCCTCGTTGGGAAGACCCAGCGTGCAGATCGTCATCACCTGGGTCTGGCCGCGGGTGAACAGGCCCGACCCGTGCACCTTCGGCAAGAGGCCCGCGCAGGCCTCCAGCGGACGGATCTCGTCCAGGGCACGTCCGTCCGGGCGCCGGTCGTGCTCCAGGATGAGCCGCCGGACGGTGCCCTTGACGACCTTGTCCACCGCCTCGGGCAGCTGGGCGACGGTCTCCGGATCGTCGGCGAAGCGCTCGGCGTACTTGGCGACCAGCTCCTTGGAGAGATCGTCCAAGGCCGACTCTCGGGCGGCCTTGTCCGGGTTGCAGATGGCGGCCTCGATCTCCTCGCGGCACTCCCGGTCGATCGTCTCGGCCAGCTCGGGAGAGACGCGGAAAATGTGCCCCTCGCGCTTCTGCTTTCCGGCGATCTGGGCGAACTTCTCGAACTCGGTGCAGATCAGCTGGATCGCCTCGAACGCGATCTTCAGGGCCTCGTGCATGTCCTCCTCGGACACCTCGTTGGCCCCCGCCTCCACCATGGAGATCGCGCCCTTGTGGCCGGCGACGATCAGGTCGAGGTCGGAGCGTTCGATCTCCTCCATCGAGGGGAAGAGAACGAACTGGCCGTCGATGCGTCCGACGCGGACTCCCGCGATCGGTCCGTTGAAGGGGACGTCCGAGACGGCGAGGGCGGCTCCCGCCGCGTTGATGGCGAGGACGTCGGGCGGGCACTCCGGATCCACGGCGAACGGCATGGCGATCACCTGGACGTCGTTGCGCAGGCCCTTGGGGAAGAGGGGGCGGATCGGTCGGTCGATCAGCCGGCTGACGAGGATCGCCTTCTCGCTGGGGCGCCCTCCGCGCTTGATGAATCCTCCGGGGATCTTGCCCACGGAGTACTTGCGCTCCTCGTAGTCGCAGACCAGCGGGAGGAAGTCGATGCCCTGGCGAGGTTCGGCGGACATGGTCGCAGTGCCGAGCACGACGGTCTCGCCCATACCGAGGAGAACGGCGCCGCCCGCTTGGCGAGCGACACGACCGGTTTCGACGCTGAGGGTCTTGCCCCCAACCTCGAAAGCGTGGGATTGAATCATACGTAGCCTCCTTAGCGAGGCTTGACTTCGCGGATGCCGAGTTTCTGGATCAGTTCGCGGTAGCGAGCGATGTCCCGAGAGCGCAGGTACGCCTCAAGCCGCCGGCGCTTTCCAACGAGCATCATGAGACCGCGCCGGCTGTGGAAGTCCTTCCGGTTCTTCTTCAGGTGCTCCGTGATCTGCTGGATCCGGGCGTGAAGAATCGCGATCTGGACCTCCGTCGAGCCCGTGTCGGACTCGCTGGCGCGGTGCTCGGCGATGATCGAAGCTTTGAGAGTCTTCTCCAGCGGCATGCTTAAGTCAAGTGCCTCCAGTGTTCGCCCCGCTTCGGAGTTGCTTTGCCGCTCTATGCAGACGCCCGTGGGAATCTCCATACAACGGCAACGACCGTCCGAAGCGGGACAACGAACTCTACCACAGGGGCGGGGCTGGCGTCAACAGACCCACGCTGAGCTATTCGGCGCGCGGTGTGAGCCGGGAGGAACGGATCTCGGACTCCGTAGCGGCCGGAGTTCGACCCCATGCGATGTCCATCAGCATCTGCTTGGCCTCGTCGGCCTTGCGCATCCGGCAGAGCTCCGCCAGGCGGTCCAAGTCGCGGAGCAGCCAGTTCCGATCGATGGCGGTCCCCGTCCGCACGACGTTGATCTTGCCGTGGGCGGTCGGCACGAGGTCCTCGGGTTCGTTGGCAAGGGCCTCGTGCAGCTTCTCCCCGGGCCTCGCGCCGGTGTACTCGATGCGGATGTCCTCGTCGGGCACCAGGCCGTGGAGGCGGACGATGTCCCGCACCAGGTCGTCGATGCGCACCGGGTCTCCCATGTCCAGAATGAAGATCTCGCCCCGCGTGCCCATGGCCCCGGCCTGCAGCACGAGCTGCACCGCCTCGGGAATGGTCATGAAGAACCGGGTCATCTCCGGGTGCGTCACTCGGACCGGGCCTCCGCGACGGATCTGCGCCTGGATCAGCGGCACGAGGCTTCCCCGGCTGCCCAGAACGTTCCCGAAGCGGACGGCCGCGAACTCCGTCTCCGAGGTCGCGCCGTAGGCCGAGACGATCATCTCGCAGACACGCTTGCTCGCGCCCATCACGCTCCTGGGGTTCACCGCCTTGTCGGTGGAGAGCATGATGAACTTCCGCACGCCGTGCTTCACCGCCAGTTCGGCGAGGGTCCGGGTGGCGAGGGCGTTGTTCTCGATGGCCTCGATCGGGTTGCTCTCCATCAGGGGCACGTGCTTGTGCGCCGCGGCGTGGAAGATGACGGTGGGCCGGTACTTGGCGACGACCTCCTCGATCGCCGCGCGGTTGCGGATGTCCGCCACGACGGCGGTGGGGCGCAGCTGGGTGGTCTGGATCAGCTCCTGCTCGATTTCATAGAGGCTGTTCTCGCCTCGGCCCACCAGGATCAGGCTGGCGGGGTTGAGCCTGGCGACCTGTCGGGCGAGCTCGCTCCCGATCGATCCGCCGCCGCCCGTGATCAGCACGTGCTCTCCCGTCAGGTATCCGGCGATCTTGGCGAGATCGACGGACACCGGCGGCCGCCGCAGCAGGTCCTGGATCTCGATCTCCCGCATCTGCGGGGTCAGCGCCGCGCCCCGGATCAGGTTGTCGATCGTGGGAACGATGCGCACCCGCGCGCTGGTGTTCCGAACCACCTGAAAGATCCTCTTGATCTCGGAGCCGGGAATCTCGGCGCTGGCGACGATCACGTCGTGGATGTCCAACCCTTCGATGGCGTCCGGCAGATCGCCGATCGTTCCGACGACGGGCACGCCCCGGATGCGGAGCCGCTTGTGCGCCGGGTCGTCGTCGACGATTCCGACCACCACGAACCGGGAGTTCGGCTGTCGGTCGAGCTCCCGGATCAGCCGCTCGGCGTGGTCTCCGAACCGCACGACGAGCGCCCGGTTGGGGTGGCGCGTGGCAGAGACTCCCGTGCGGGACCGCCAAGCGATGGACCGGTGAACCACCCGCACGCCGCAGAGGAGGCTGATCGTGTAGTAGGCGAACAGCACCGGCCCCAGAGAGGCACTGAGGGCGATGTCGTGGCGCACGAAGAAGTCGTAGACGCCGACGGCGACGCTCGCCAGCACGCACGCGGCGATGATCTCGAGGAACTCCGTGAGGCTGACGTACCGCACGTCGACTCGGTACAGGCCGCGCAAGGCGAGGATTCCCACCACCGCCGAGGACAACCCCAAGGCGACGAGGAGCCCGACAGGCGTACGGATCCAGTGGCCGGACTGACCGGACATCAGGCCGAACGCCAGAAAGAGGCTAGCGGACACCATCAGCCCATCGAGAAGCGCCGCGAGCAAAGCGAACCGACGCTGCCTCCTCAGACCGGCACCTCGCGAGGGCTGCAAATCTCCACCCATCTCCCTTCTCTAGGAATAGTCTGCAAGGATTCTGTTCCCTTGGGAACAACTTTCAATAGGCCTTCGCGAACAAAACCCTCCGAGGGCTGGGTCGTCCGGTGAGGATGCACGCTCCGGGCTTTTCGTCGTCCGGATGGAGCGGCTCCAGCGGGATGCAGCGGATGGTGGCCTTGGTGCGCTCGGCGATCTCCTTCTCCGTCTCGGGAGTGCCGTCCCAGTGCGCCAGGACGAACCCGCCGCCCCCTTCTCCGGCGAAGCGCTCCGCGAACTCCTCCCATCGGTCCACGCGGTGCGTGTTCGCCTCCCGGAACGCGAGCGCCTTGCGCAACAGGCGGGACTGCATCTCCGCCAGCTCAGCCGGGAGCGCCTCGGCGAGGTCCTCCGTCGGCACCGTCTCCTTCTCGAAGGTGTCCCGCCGCGCCACGACGACCGATCCCGACTCGAGATCGCGCGGGCCGAGCTCGATGCGCAGGCAGGCGCCCTTGAGCTCCCAGTCGTTGAACTTGAACCCGGGGCTCTCTTTTGTGCGCTTGTCGACGGTGATGCGCAGCGGCCTGCCGTCGTACCGCGCTTCTCCGAGCGAGGCGGCGAGGCGCTCGGCGGCCTGCAGCGTGGCCTGCTTGGAGGCGTCGTCCCGCCCGATCGGCACGATCACGATCTGGATTGGAGCCAGCCGGGGAGGCAGCACGAGGCCTTTGTCGTCGCTGTGCGCCATCACGAGCGTCCCGATCAGCCTCGTGGAGACGCCCCACGACGTCGCGTACACGTACTCCAGGCGGCCCTCCTGCGTCTGGAACGTCACGTCGAACGCCTTGGCGAAGTTCTGGCCGAGGTGGTGGGACGTGCCGGCCTGGATGGCGCGGAGGTCCTGCGTGAGCGCCTCGATCGTGTAGGTGTGGTCCGCGCCAGCGAACTTCTCGACTTCCGTCTTGCGGCCCTTGACCACCGGCACGGCCATCCAGTCCTCCGCGAAGCGGCGGTAGACCTCATGGATCCGCGCGGCCTCCTCCTCCGCTTCCTCGTAGGTGGCGTGGGCCGTGTGCCCCTCCTGCCACAGGAACTCCCGGGTGCGCAGGAACAGCCTGGGCCTCATCTCCCAGCGGACGATGTTCGCCCACTGGTTGATCAGCAGGGGCAGGTCCCGGTAGCTCTGGATCCAGCGGCTGTACGTGTTCCAGATGACGGTTTCGCTCGTCGGGCGGAGGATGAGCTCCTCCTCGAGCTTCGCCTCGGGGTCCACGATCAGCCCGCCCGCGGCCGGATCGAGCTTGAGCCGGTAGTGGGTGACGACGGCGCACTCCTTGGCGAAGCCCTCGACGTGCTCGGCCTCCTTCGCGAGGAACGACTTCGGCACGAACATCGGGAAGTAGGCGTTCACGTGCCCGGTCGCCTTGAACATGTCGTCCAGCGCCCGTTGCATGTTCTCCCAGAGAGCGTAGCCGTGGGGCTTGATCACCATGCACCCGGCCACGGAGGAGTGCTCCGCCATGCCGGCCCGAACGACCAGCTCGTTGTACCACTCGCTGTAGTTCTCCGAACGCGAAGGGATGCCCTGTTTGCTGCTCACGGTCCCTAGAGTGTGGCACAAGCGGGCTTTCCGCTCAGGAACCGTGTGGGGAGAGCCGCTCGCGAGCCCACTCGAGGATCTCCTCCGCCGGCGTTCTGGGGTCGAACGTCCTCGGCTCGTGGAAGCGCACGCGGACCGCGCGGAACGACGGTCGCGGCACGACGGCGCCGTAAGGCAGGACCCTCTGGGTGCCGTCGATCCTAACGCAGAGCACCGGCGCCCCGCTCTGGCGGGCGAGGAGCGCGAGGCCCGGCTTGAGAGGGAGCAGAGAGCCGTCCTGGCTCAGCTCTCCTTCTGGAAACAGGCCGACGCACTCGCCGTCGCGCAGAAGGCCGAGCGCGTGCCGCAGCGACGTCCGGTCCGGCTCGCCCCTGCGCACGGGAAAGGCACCGAGCCGGCGGATCAGAGGCCCGAGAACCCGGATCTCGAACAGCTCGCTCTTGGCCATGAAATGGATCGGCCGGGGGCAAGCGATCTGCACCACGGGCGGGTCGACGTCCGCCAGGTGGTTCGACACCAGCAGGAGCGGGCCCGATCGAGGCACGTGGCGGGCGCCTTCCACGCGGATGGGTCCCAGCGCCAGAAACAGCGCGCGGCCGAAGAGCCTCAGGCAAGGCAGAACCCCGCGCTGGTACAGCCGCGATTGGCGCCGGAACTCCCAGGGGTCGCTCATGGAACCCGACCGGCCAGGACCCTGCGCACGGCTTCCGGGTACGCCCTGTGCTCGAGCTCGAGGACCCTGGCAGCGAGAGTCTCGGGCGTGTCGTCCGGCAGCACAGGGCAACGAAGCTGCACGAGGATCGGCCCTTCGTCGTAGCGCTCGTTGACCAAGTGGACCGTGCAGCCGCTCTCGGCCTCCCCGGCGCGCAGCACGGCCTCGTGCACCCTCATGCCGTACATCCCCTTGCCGCCGAACTTCGGCAGAAGGGCGGGGTGGATGTTCAGGACCCGGTTCGGAAAAGCGTCCAGCACCTCCCTGGGGAGGAGCCTCATGTACCCGGCCAGGCACACCAGCGTGCAGCCGGCCCCGAGGAAGGCCTCCGTCAGGCGCGCGCCCGCATCGGGGCCGGCCACGTTGACCACGGCCGAGGGCAGGCCCAGCTCTCGCGCGGCCGCGAGAGCGGGCGACGACTCGCTCGGACTGACCACGAGGCCCACCTCGGCCTCGACGGCGCCCTCGGCGCACGCCCGCGCCAGCGCGCGCATGTTCGAACCGCGTCCGTGGCTGCCCACCAGGATGCCGAGCCGAGGCCTGCAACCCGTTGCCATGCGGCGATTATTGCGCCAACGGCCCGGGCCGGAGGCGGATCTCGCCGCCGTTGGGGATGGAGGCTTCCTCGAAGGGCGCCCCGTCTGAGGTCAGGATGGGCGCGGAACCCGGCCTCGGCGTGACTCGGACGGACAGCTCCTCGCCGTTGAGCACCTCGATGCGCAGGTCGAACTGCGCGCCCCTGTGTCTCAGATTGGACACGCCGTAGATCCGCTTGGGGCGCATCAGCGTGCTGGGCAGCATCGGGGCGAGCAGGAAGCCTTCCAGGGCGTCGTCCTCCCGGAAGCCGAGGATGTGGCGGATCACCAGCGCGGGGAGGGTGGCTCCCCAGCCGTAGCCCTCGCAGCCCGTGTGCATCAGGCCCGTCGGCTCGATCGGCCAGAACTCGGACGCGACGCCCGGGATGCGGAAGTTGTACTCGTCGGGCAGGCCGAAGCTGTTCTTGGGGAGCCAGTGGACCGACCGCGCGCACGTGCGGCCATAGACGCGGTCCATGGTCTGCGCCAGCAGGTTGGAGATCTCCTTCCTCAGCCCGGAGTGGTACCCGGCCTCGCAGAACGGGTAGAGGAACGACGGCCACTCCAGCCAGTGGCGCGGGTTGTCGAAGAACCTCTGGAACTGGTGCTTGACCTCCTGGATCTGCTCGTCGGTGGCGATGCCCACTGCGACGGGGAGCAGCATCATCACGTCCCAGTAGTCGTCCAGGATGATCGGCGAGCCGGTCCTCGCGTCGAAGTCCCGGAACCATCCATCGACGAACATGTTCCGCGTGGCCTGGACCCTGCCCTCGGCCTCCTTGCGCCAGAAGCTGGCGCGGTCCTCGCGGCCCACCTCGCAGGCGAACTCGGCCAGTCGGAGCATGGCGGAGGCCATGGCGGCCTCGACGTCCACCGTGCGCACGAAGCGCGCCTGGGCGCCCTCCGCGGCCTCGGACGTCATCGGGATGAGGAACCTCTTCGAGCCGTCCTGGCCCGACTCCCAGCTGTTGTCGCAGAAGAAGTACCCGGTCTCGTCGCTGCGGTTCTCGATCCACCACTCGACGAACTCCTCGAGCCTGGGGTAGAGGCGGGCGAGCCACTCGCGGTCGCCGGTCCGGGCGTAGATCTGGCGGATGGTCAGGAACGGCAGGCCCCAGATCGGCGCCGTGCCGCACTCCTCGCCGCTCTGCCCAACCATGTTCACGCTGCCGTCCTCGCGGC
The DNA here is from genome assembly GCA_937961665.1 of uncultured Fimbriimonadaceae bacterium. Lineage (GTDB taxonomy): Bacteria > Armatimonadota > Fimbriimonadia > Fimbriimonadales > Fimbriimonadaceae > UBA8783. Next base: position 42,128 of record CALGMO010000102.1, on the reverse strand, counting down.
AGCACGGGATGTTGGGCGCCGGGGCGTCCTCGAACGTGCCCAGGATGACGTCCTTCGCGAGCTGGGGATCGGCGAAGCTCAGCGCCATGCTGTCGAGCATCGTCTCGCCCAGCACGAGGCGGGGCGTGTGGATCTGCATGCCGTCCCACGGTCTCGTGAAGATGCCAACGGGCGGTCGGATGGTCATCCGCAGCGTCTCGAGGTCATAGATCCACCCCTCCTTCCACTGGGGCGACCAGTCTCCCTCCAGCAGCGGCGCCGAGCGGTAGAACGCGTCGTCCTCCTCCAGCTTCGCTCTGGCGGCCTGCTCCCAATCGGTCAGCGTGTGGCGGAGCCTGCCCAGCGCATCCCTCTCGTTCACCCCGCGGACGAGAGCGAGCACCAAGTCCTCGGAAGACCTCGGCGGAACCTCCAGGGTGTAGGAGGCGACGCTGTACACGGCGTGGGGCGTGCCTGTGGCGGCGCCTGCGTTCGACTCGAGGTTGTTGGCGCGCATCCAGGACCGCCACACCTCGGGCCTCTCGGTGGCCTTGAGCGCCGCGGGCTGCCGGTCGGAGCCGATCGCGAAGTGGTCGCCGTACGCCCACATCTTGGACACCATCGCGAGCGAGTCCCTCGAGGGTCGCGCCAGCACGCCGTTGCACCCCCACCACCCCTGCTCGGGGAATCCATACACGTTGGTCGCGTGCAAGGCGACGGGCATCGGTTCGTCGTTGGCGTTCTCGAACACGGCCCTGCAGACCAGCGCGTGCTCGGAGACCAAGGTCCATTGCAGCGACACCGACAGTCCGCAGAACGAGAAGTCGAACGTCGTCAGGTTCTTGGTGTGGTAGCGGCTGGAGAGCTTGATCCCGCGGGTGGAGAAGTCCTCCGGCTCGAAGAACACGGAGTCTCCGATCACGATCGCAGGGTGAACCAGCGAGAGGTAGTTGAGGGTTCTCTTCGGTCCCTCGCCGTAGGGCCAGGGCAGACGGCGGCACCAGAAGCCGAACCCGAGCGGCGGGACGCAGCGGACCACGCCGCTCCGGTTGCGAACCGCGCTGTGCCACGGGTTGTCGAGATAGCCGAAGGGCACGTAATCCCGGAAGGGGAACGAGGCCGGCAACCGAAGCCCGCCCTTCGCATCTTTGGAATCGGCTTCCGTGTTCAACGGTTGTTGAGACGATTTAGACATATCCCGCCCCTTTCTCGCATCGCGCGAGGGCTGCCCAGACCATTGTAGGGCGATCGCCGCCCGTTGTCTAGAAGCGGCTCAGGTCCGCGGGAGGGACGGCTCGATCTCCAGAAAGCAGCGGACCACGTCCGGATCGAAGTGCCTTCCGGACTGATCGGCGATGTAGGCCCGCACGGTCTTGGGCTCCCAAGCCCTGCGGTACGGCCTGTCCGAGAGCAGCGCGTCCCAGACGTCCACGACCGCGAAGATCCGCGCGGAGAGCGGGATCTCCTCGCCCGCCAGGCCCCGCGGATACCCTGACCCGTCCCACTTCTCGTGGTGGCAGTAAGGGATGTCCAGCGCGGGTTGCAGGAACTCGATGGCCGAGAGCCATTCGTGGGCATAGACGGGGTGCCTCTTCATCTCCACCCACTCTTCGTCCGAGAGCGGGCCCGGCTTGAGGAGGATTCTGTCCGGGATGGCCAGCTTGCCGACGTCGTGCAGGAGCGCGCCCTGCCTCAGGGGAACCAGCTCCTCGTCGCTCACGCCGTAGGCCTGGGCGAGTCGGGAGGCGGCCATGGACACCCGCTCGGAGTGCCCCTTCGTTTCGCGGTCGCGGAGGTCTACGACCTGGGCCCACCCCACCAGGGTCTGGTCGTAAGCCAGCTGCAGCTCGGTGTTCGTTCGCACGAGCCGCTCGAACATCTCCGCGCTCTGAACGGCCATCGTCGCCAGGCTGGCGACGACCTGGAAGAACTCGATCCGGTCTTCCGGGGCTTCGGGCTCTTGCCGGAAGAACGCCTCGATCACACCGAGAACCTCGCCCTTCGAGGCCAGTGGGACCGCCCATCCGAAGTGCAGCCCCTCCCCGACCAGCAGGCGCTCCCTCGCCCCGAGCATCGACCGATCGGAGGCCGACCAACGGACGAAGTCGTTGCGCAGCGCGGCGATCCCGGCCGCCCCCTCCCCGAGGCGGCACGAGGCGCGCCGGAGCTCCGGAGAGGCGATCCCCCGACCCGAGGCGTGCGTGAGCGTGTGCGACGCCCGGTCCAGAAGCAGGACGTTCGTGGCGTCGGCGCCGAGCTGCGTAGCGACCTGGTCCACGATCACCGACAGCACCAGGTTCAGGTTCAGGCTCGAGTGGATCGCAAGGTCGATCCGGCGCAGCGCCGAGAGGCGGTCCACCTGCTCCCGGATCCGCCTCTCTGCCCGCTTCTGCTCGGACACGTCGCGAAGGAACAGCGTGAGGTACCAGCCGGCCTGCAGGCGCACGCCGCTCGCGTTGATCTGGGCGCAGAAGGTCGACCCGTCGCGCCGCAGACCCGACACCTCCAAGCCTGACAGGGCCACTCGGTCCTCCCTGCAATCGCGCACCCTGCTCAGCAGCTCCTCGCACAGGGATCGCTGCGCGGGAGCGATGAGCTCGAGGATGGACCGGCCGACCACCTCCTCCTCGGAGTAGCCGAACATCTGCTGGGCGCAACGGTTCATGGAGCGGATGGAGCCGTCGGCGCGAAAGGTCACGATCCCCTCGGCGGCGTTCTCCAGGATCGCCTGATGGATCGCCTGCTCTTCGCGGCGGGCGGCCTCCACCTTCTGCCGCTCGACCCGCGTGCGGTACTCGCCGATCTCCCGTTCCACCACCGGCGCGAGCTTGGCCAGGTTGTTCTTCAGAACGTAGTCTTGGGCGCCGGCGCGCATGAGCGCCACGGCAGCCTCCTCGCCGATGCAGCCGGAAACGACCACGAACGGAAGCTCCGGGAATCGCGCCCGGACCAGCTCCAGCGCCTGCTCCGCGCTGAACCCGGGCAGGTTGTGATCGGACAGTACGATGTCCCAGTCCTGCTGGCGAAGCGACGCCGAGAGGGCGCCGAACGTCTGCACCCTCATCACGATCGGCTCGAAGCCGCCCTGCCGGAGCGCGCGCGTGAGAAGGAACGCGTCGTCCTCCGAGTCCTCGACCAGCAGCACCTTCAGCCGCCGGGCGACTGGTTCGCCCTCGGATCCTCCCTCCTCGGTTGCTTTCGGTACGACCGCCATGCGACCTCCTCCGTTGCGGGCATCCCTCGCTTGGCGTCCGTGCCGACGATCCCCGGGATCCCAGGGAAGCGCGCATCCTGGCAAAACTACTATAGGGCATGGTTTTCGCACTTCGTCCATCGAAGTTGGGAATCTGCCGTGAAATCCGCAAACCAACGCCGATCCGCGTGCAATGCGGCGGAGGTTCGGAACAAGATGGACCCGGTGATCTGCGATGGCTGAGGCTGGAACGAAGCGATACGCCCTGGGTCTCGACTACGGCACGAACAGCGTGCGGTCCCTGATCGTCGACGTGGAGGACGGACGCGAGGTCGCCACCTTCGTCTTCCCCTACCCCTCGGGCGAGGAGGGCATTCTGCTCGACCCGAAGGACCCCAACCTGGCCCGTCAGAACCCCGCCGACTACCTGCTGGGCTTCGAGACGGCCGTCCGCGAGGCGGTGGCGATCGCCCGCCAGACCGAGCCGGGCTTCGATCCCGCGCAGATCGTCGGCATCGGCGTGGACACCACCGGTTCCACCCCCATTCCCGTGGACCGAGACGGCGTGCCGCTTTCCTTCCACGACGAGTTCCGAAACGAATTGGCGGCCATGGCGTGGCTGTGGAAGGACCACACCTCGTTCGCCGAGGCCGCGGAGATCACCGAACTGGCCGAGAAGGGCGGCTACCCGTACCTAGCCAAGTGCGGCGGAACCTACTCGTCCGAGTGGTTCTGGTCCAAGGTTCTGCACTGCCTCCGCACGTCGCCGAGGGTGTTCGATGCCGCCTACAGCTGGGTCGAGTTCGCCGACTTCGTGCCGGCGTGGGTCACGGGCAACGCGAAGCCGGAGCGCGTGGTGCGGGGCGTGTGCGCGGCCGGCCACAAGGCCATGTATCACGCCGAGTGGGGAGGCCTCCCCAGCAGGGAGTTCCTGGCCAAGCTGGCTCCCGAGCTGGCGGAGCTTCGCGATCGTCTGTACGACCAGGCCGTGCCCTCGGATCGGCCTGCGGGCAGGCTCTCGGCGGAGTGGGCCGCGAAGACCGGTCTGGCGGACGGAACGCCCGTGGCGGTGGGGGCGTTCGACGCCCACATGGGCGCCGTCGGATCGGGGGTCCGACCGGGAGTGCTGGTCAAGATCATGGGCACGAGCTCCTGCGACATGACCGTCGCCGAACGGGCGCCCGACATTCCCGGCCTGTGCGGCATCGTGCCGGGCTCCATCCTGCCCGGGATGCTCGGCCTGGAGGCGGGCCAGTCGGCGATGGGTGACGTGTACAACTGGTTCGTCAGCGAGCTGTGCCCGCAGGAATACGCCGCGGATCCGCACCGGCTGCTCAGCGAGGCCGCCGCGAGGCTGAAGCCCGGCGAATCCGGCCTGCTCGCCCTCGACTGGAACAACGGCAACCGCACGATCCTCGTCGACCCGCTGCTCACGGGCCTGCTGATCGGCCAGACGCTCCACACGTCGGCGCCGGAGGTGTACCGGGCCCTCGTCGAGGCCACCGCCTTCGGCTCGCTCCGCATCATTGAGCGCTTCGAGGAGTACGGAGTGGGAATCGAGTCGATCGTCGCCGGCGGAGGGATCCCCGAGAAGAACCCGTTCGCCATGCAGGTCTTCGCGGACGTCTGCAACCGTCCTTTCCGGCTCAGCCGCTCGTCGCAGACGTGCGCGCTGGGGGCGGCGATCTTCGGCGCGGTCGTGGCCGGCGTCTATCCGAGCGCGGAGGCCGCGCAGGCCCGGATGACGGGACTGAAGGACACCGTGTACGAGCCAGTCCCGGAGAACGCCGCGGTCTACGCCGAGCTTTACGGCCTGTACCGGGAGCTGCACGACGCCTTCGGCACGAAGACGCACTCCGGCGGGCTGTACCCCGTCATGAAGCGTCTGATCGCGATTCGGGACCGCGTTCGGAAGGGTTGAGGCCGGAGGCCGGGTCGGCGAGCAGGTCGGCCCAGGAGCCGGGTTCGAGCGACCCGAGGTCCGCGTCGCCCAGCGCGGCGGCGGCCTCCTTCGTCGCCGCGGCGTACGCGGTGCGCGGGTCGAGGCGCTCCTCTGGGTCGAAGCCCGGCGGTCGGTGGGTCGCCAGTCGGACGTAATCCTCTGGGTCACCCTTGCAGATCGGCCGGTCGCTGCCCAGGCAGAGGCGGACGCCGGCGCGGTGCATCGAGCCCAGCGGGTTCAGGCGGGCCATCCGCTCCGGCCCCAGGCTCTGCGCGTACGCTTCTGCGAAATCGGCCAAGAACTCGGGCTGGACGCAGACCCGGCACCCGAGTCGGGCCAGCTCCCCGATCTGTCGCTCGTCGGCGATCATCGCGTGCTCGATGCGGTGGCGCGAGGGCTCGCCGGTCTCCCGCAGGGCCTGCATCGCCAAGTCCAGGGCGTGGTCTCCGATGGCGTGGATCGCGACGCTCCATCCAGCCTCGTGCGCGCGGCGAACCATCTCGCGCAGGCGGGCGGGACGGTAGGTGAGGACCCCGCTCCAGCCGCTGGGCGGAGTCGGGTCTCCCAGGTAAGCGCCCCGGATCGCGGCGGTGCGCGCCCCCAGTGCGCCGTCCGCGAACACCTTGATGCCCGCCACGCGGCACCGCGAGGGGTCGGCGTCGACCAAGTCCTCCTCCCACCCGTGCCGGGCCTTGGGTCCGAACACGGCGGACCATTGCAGGTAGAGACGAAGCCGCACGGGGCACCCCCTTCGGGCCGCCAGCGCGTAGGCGCGGAGCTCGCGGCGCAGGTCGTAGTAGCCGGTCATCATGTCGGCGACCGTGCCGATGCCCATCTCGGAGAGCTTCTGGCAGGCCCGCAGCACCGCCCTCGCCATCGTCTCGACGTCCTCTTTGGGAGCCACCTTGCGGAGGGCCTCCTGCGCGCGCTCGAGCAGCCAGCCGTTCGGTCGTCCGTCCGCTCTTCGGCCGATCCTGCCGCCCGGCGGGTCCGGAGTCTGGTCGTCGATGCCGGCGATCCGCAGCACGGCCGAATTGACCAGACTCCCGTGCCCGCTGACGTGCCGGAGAACGATCGGAACGTCGGTCGAGAGCCGATCGAGGTCGTCCAGCGAGAGGGACTCGCTCTCGCTCAGCCGATTCGGGTCGTAGCCCGCCGCGACGAGCCAGTCTCCGCGCGCGACGAGATTCAGTGCGTCGCGAAGACGGTCGAGGATCTCCTCGCGGCTGGCACACCCGGCGACAGAAGGTCGGACGAGGTCCAACCCCATCGGCAGCACGTGCGCGTGCGGGTCTACGAACTTCGGTCGCAGGGGCGCCCCGCGAAGGTCCACTGCCCGCGCTCCGGGCACCGGTCCCTCCGCGATCCGGCCCCGGACGACCCACACATCCCTCGTTTCGTCACGCAGGGGGTCGTGAGCGTTGCGGTAGACGACGGCCTCTTCCTTCACTGCTTGCGGGCGCTCCGGCGGTGGCCGATGAGGCAGACGATCACCCCGATCCAGCAGGCTTGGCTGGCGAGAGCCGGCACCGGCTGCGTTCGGAGCCACAGGGCGAGGAACAGGAACGCTCCCGAGCACGCCATCCAGACCGCCTGGGCGCCGCGGCGGGGGATCAGCAACAGATTGACGGCAACCAGCGCCAACACGAGCCACTGCACGTAGCCGGTGAAGCCCAAGAACTCCTGCTCGGTCACATCGAACCTCCCGCGTATCTCCGGGCCTCGGCCGCCGAAGCGACCGGAACGATCCGGCAGTCGCCCGGCTCGGCATGCTCTCCGAGGCGCACCACCCCGACGCGGCGCCTCGCCGCCAGCGATCGAAGCTCTCCCTCGCCAGACAGCCCCTCGGGAAGGAGGAGCACGTCGAAGGCGTCGTGGAGCGCCCACACGGAGAGGGCGGCGTCCGCAGAGCCGTCGGCGAACAGCCCGAGGAACCGGAAGACGCCGTCCTGTCGAGCCGTCTCCAGAACCTCGAAGGCCGGGCGGGCCGACTCGGCGCTCACCGGCGTTCGCACCCGCAGGAACCACAGGTCCGGTCGCCGTCCCGCCATGCAGCTGAGGGTCTGGATGAGGTCCGCCGTGAGGGTGTCGGCGACGGCCTCGGCCCGCAGTGAGCCCAGGTCGGTGTCGCCGACCACGACGAGCCGTCCGCGGTGCTCCAGCAGGCCGTGGCACCACAGGCCCGTGGAGGCCGAAACGTCCAACGTGGCCTCCGTCTCCGCCAGCGTCCGGAGCGTCTCGCTCCACTCCGACGAGGGAACCGGCCGGAGCCACGTGTCGGGCCAGGCCTCGTTGGTCCGTCCCAGAACCCTGCTCAAGCCGCCGACCTCCGAAGAACCTGGTCCGCCAAGGCGAACAGGAACAATCCGATGGAAACGTATCCGTTGAGGGTGAAGAACGCCATGTCGACCCGACTGAGATCGTCCGGGCGGACCAGGCTCTGCTCGTAGGCCAGAAGCAGGGCCGCCGCGCCCACGCCGACGAAGTACAGGGCTCCGGCACCCAGCGCGAAGCCCGCGGCGGCGAGGCAGACCACGGAGGCCGCGTGACAAAGGCGGGAAACCAGCAGCGCCCGCCGCCTTCCGAGCGTCTGGGGCAGCGAGCGCAGACCGTGTTCGGCGTCGAAGCGGTCGTCTTGGAGAGAGTAGATGATGTCGAAGCCCGCGGTCCAGAGCAGCACCGCAGCCGTCAGCCAGCCGATCCGGGGGTCCAGGTCGCCTCGCACGCCGATCCACGCGGCGGCGGGCGCGATGCCCAGACTCAGACCGAGGACGAAGTGCGACAGCGGCGTGAACCGCTTGGTGTGGCTGTAGCCCAGCGTGACGATCAGAGCCACAGGACACAGCGCGAGGGCCAGGCGGTTGAGCATCGCCGCACTGAGCACGAACAGCGCCACGCTGGCCCAGAAGAACGCGAAGGCCTCGCTCGGCCGAAGAAGACCCGCCGGCAGGGCGCGGCCCCTCGTGCGTGGGTTGAGCGCGTCGATGTCGCGGTCGGCGATGCGGTTGTAGGCCATGGCGGCGCTGCGCGCGCCGACCATCGCCGCGACGATCCAACCGAACTTGGCCCACCCTGGCCAGCCGTCCGCGGCCCACATCATGCCCAGCATCGCGAACGGGAGGGCGAAGATCGAGTGCTCGATCTTCACCATCTCGAGGAACACGAGCAGGGCGTGCAGCGGGCGGGCGGCGAGGGACACTTCCGCCTTGGATGATACTGGTTTCTCGGGCCGCTCGTCGGCGGTCTCAGAACAGGCCCGTGAGGCGGCCCCGCTCGTCCACGTCGATCTTAACCGCGTTCGGCTCCTTGCCCAGCCCCGGCATCAGCATGATGTCGCCCGCGAGCGCCACCACGAAGCCGGCTCCCGCCGAGGGCCGTGCCTCGCGGATCTCGATCTCGAAGTCCTCGGGGGCGTTGAGCAGCTTGGGGTCCTGCGAGAAGCTGTACTGCGTCTTCGCGATGCAGACCACCATGTCGAGGCTGCACCGGTGCTCCAGAGCCCACTTCAGGCGGCGCTGGGCCGGCAGGTCGATGGCGACCGAGGCCGCTCCATAGACCTTCTTGGCGATCGTCTCGATCATCCGGTCCAGCGGAATGTCGGTGGGGTAGAGGTGCCGGAACTCGGACGGCTGGGCCGCCAGACCCACAACCCGCTCCGCGAGTTCGAGGCAGCCTTCGCCGCCCCGACCGAACGGGTCGGCCCAGACCGCGTCGACCCCGACCGAGGCGCACGCTTCCCGGACCAGTTCGAACTCCTCGGGCGTGTCGCTGGGGAATCGGTTGACTGCCACCACGATGGGCGGGCCGTAGTGGCGCAGATGGGCGATGTGCCGGAACAGGTTGCCGAGCCCCGTCTCGAGGCCGCGCAGGTCGGCCGAACCGCCGTGGTGCTTCAGGGCCCGGATGGTGGCCACCAGAACGATGGCGTCCGGCCCACGCCCGAGCTGGCGACACACGATGTTCAGAAACTTCTCGCCTCCCAGGTCGGATCCGAACCCGGCCTCGGTGACGAGGTAGTCGGCCAAGCCGAGCCCGCATTCGGTGGCGACGATCGACGAGCAGCCGTGGGCGATGTTGCCGAACGGCCCTCCGTGCACGAACGCCGGCCCGCCCTCGATGGTCTGCACCAGGTTCGGCTTGATCGCGTCGCGGAGCAGCGCGGCCATCGCGCCGTTGGCCTGCAGGTCGCGCGCCGTGACGGGCGTGCGGTCGGTCCGCTCGGCCACGATGATGCACCCGAGCCGGCGCTTCAGCTCGTCCAGGGAACGCGACAGGCACAGGGTGGCCATCACCTCGCTGGCCGGCGTGACGACGAACCCGTCCTCCCGAGGGAACCCGTTGGCCCTGCCGCCGAGACCGACCACGATCTGGCGGAGGGCACGGTCGTTCATGTCCACCGTCCGGGGCCAGAAGACGCTGCGCACGTCGATCCCCAGCGAGTTTCCGTTGTGGATGTGCGCGTCGAGCATCGCCGACAGCAGGTTGTGGGCCGCCGCCACGGCGGGGAAGTCCCCGGTGAAGAAGAGGTTGATCTCCTCCATCGGCAGCACTTGGCTGTAGCCTCCGCCGCAGGCGCCGCCCTTGATGCCGAAGATCGGCCCGAGCGCGGGTTCTCTCGTGGCGGGGATGGCGCTGCGGCCGAGCCGCCGGAGGCCTTGGGCCAAACCGATGGTGGTGGTCGTCTTGCCCTCGCCGGCGGGGGTCGGCGTGATGGCGGTGACCAGGATCAGCTTGCCTTGCGGACGGCTGCGGGCGGCTTCGATCGCCTCGTCGGTCAGCTTGGCCATCGAGCGACCGTACGGCAGGATGTCCCGGGCGGAGAGGCCCGCCTCCTCGGCGATCTGCTCGATCGGCCTCAGCTTGGCGCTCTGCGCGATCTCGAGGTTGTTCATCGGCTCATTGTGCCTTCTGGAGGGGCCGCTCGGTGTAGCGGTTCAGGGGGTTCCAGAGCATGTGCTCCCGGTAGCCGACCTCGCGGGCCGCGCGGATCTGGGCCTCCACCTGCTCCGGGCCGTAGCGCACGCCGAGGGAGAAGTCCTGCAGCCACGGCCTGAGCTTCTTGTTCGGAAGCTTCCTTGCGAAGTCCCGCAGGCTCTTCGCGACGATGGCGTACGGATCCGAGTTCGGGTCCCGGACACCGTACTCGCCCTTGGCGAAGTGCGAGGGATAGACCATCGGGCAGATCAGGTCGGACGGCTCGGCGATGGTCTGGAGCTCCTGCCCGATGCCTTGGTCCCCTCCACCCGAGCTGACGATGCCGAAGATGTCCCCTGCCAGGAGCGCCCCTCTGGCCTCGGTCAGCGGCCGCAGCGAGCGCACGAACTCCGCCACGACCTCGCTCGGCTGGGCGGAAGGGTTGGGGTATTCCTTCTTCGCCGGGAAGACCATCGTGGACCGCCTCCCTTCGCTAGGGAACCGAACGTAATCGAGCTGGATCTCCGGGAAGCCGGCGTCCAGCGCGAAGCGCACCACCTCCGCGAGGAACTCCCAGTTCCTGCGGTTGTAAGGATCGAGCCACGTGTGGCCGGAGCGATCCTTCCAAGGGCGTCCGCTGGGGTCCTGCACCGCCCGGTCGGGGCGGGCCTTGGGGACGAAGTCGTCGCGGAAGCAGGCGATCCGGGCAATGGGGTAGATCCCCTCTCGGCCGAGCGAGGCGACGAGTTCCTTAGGGTTCCTAATGGCAACCCGCTGCGCCCCGGCCGACTTCGCTGGCTCGAGGTCCATGGGGGCGTACAGGATGCCGGCGTCGCGCAGGTCGATCACCACAGCGTTCATGCCGTTGCGCCGCAGGAAGCCCCGGACCGCCTCCATCTTGCGGCTCGACCCCGCGGACCAGGCCGTCAGGTACACGGCCTTCACGACCTCCGGCTTCTGGATCGATGGCTGCGGAGCGCGGCGTGCCGCCCGAGCGGGAGGCGGCACCTGCTCGGTCTGGGGCGGCGTCTCGCTTCGCCCGCAGCCGAGGGGCGCGCCGAGGAGCGGCGCGGCCAGCAGAACCGCGTACAATGGACTTCTCCGGCTGTGGGAAAACCTCATCCTCTCCTTCTCCTGTGCATCCTCGCGGCCGTCGTGACCGCGGGATGCGGCCGGACACCGCGCCAGGATGCGCCCCCGGGTCCGATCCGAGGCGTCTCCGAACCGGCGCCTCGCGCGACGAGCCGGCAACCGAACCGATCCGGCGGCGTGCTGATCGTGGAGTATCACCGCATCGCGAGGAAGGAGGCCCGCTGGGACCGGTCGATCGAGGCCTTCCGGCGGGATCTCGAGCGGCTGCACCGGCTCGGTTTCCGCCCCGTGACGCTGTCAGAGTACCTGGAGAACCGGATGGACCTGCCGCCGGGCGCCTCGCCGGTCGTCTTCACGTTCGACGACTCCCACCTTTCCCAGATTCGGTTCCTCGCGGACGGCACGCTGGACCCGGAATGCGCCCTCGGCATCTGGTCGGAGTTCGCGAAGGAACATCCCGACTTTCCGGTGCGCGCCACGTTCTTCATCCTCCCGCCGACGCCCTGGGGTCAGCCCCGGCAGGTTGCGGCCAAGTTCCGACTGTTGCGGGATCTGGGCTGCGAGGTGGGCAGTCACACGTACAGCCATGCGAACCTGAGGAGGCTGCGGGCCGCGGACGCCGAGAGCGAGCTGCGGAGGTCTTCCGACTGGATCGCCCGCGAGTTCGGTGAACGGCCGACAGCCGTCGCCCTGCCCTACGGGCTGGCGCCGAAGGACCCCGAGTTGCTGGGCAGATGCGGCTTTCGCGCCGCGCTGCTCGTTGGGGCTGGCCCCGCACCCTCCCCCGAGAACCCCAAGCTCGATCCGTTCCGTCTGCCCAGGATCCAGGCGATCGATGGAGAGTTCGGGCTGGCCTACTGGCTGGACCGGATCGAGGCGGGAGAGGTGCGGCCCTACGTCGCCCCGTGACGCGCGCCAGGCACGAAACGAGAAGGGGCCGGTCCAAGACCGACCCCTCCGCTCTCGCCGGACCGGCCGTGCCGACTCAGGCGCGCTTGCGGCGGCGGGCGGCGGCCGCGAGCCCGAGAGCGGCGAGCGCGATCGTCGCGGGCTCCGGCACGGGCACGCCGTTCTCTACGGTGTTGAAGTAGAACGCGCCGTTGTACTGGACCGTCGTGCCGCTGCCCACCTGGTTCGGCAGGTTCAGTTTCAACGTGATGGTGTCCTGCAGACCCCAGCTGCTCAACGGGGTGACGTTGGTTCCGTAGTACCAGTGGATCCCGCCGTCGGTGAGCAGGGAGGTGTCGCCGGGCACGGTCAGCCCCGAGGCGGTGCCGCGGAACAGGCTGTCCATCACCTGGTTGCCCTGGATGTTGTTGATGGCCCAATCGAACGTCCCGGACACGGGCGTGCCGTAGCTGTTCGGGGCGTCGGAGTCGTAGGCCGTCACGTTGCCGAGATCGAAGACGAAGAAGAACTGGCCCTGGTCGCCGAAGATGCCCGCCCACGACTGGCCCGTCAGCGCGGGGTTCAGCACGCCCAGATCGTAGGTGGCGAACTGCATCGGCTGCGAGGCGATCTTCCCGTTGTCCACGGTGAAGGTCCCGGTGGCGAACAGGATCTGCGCCGAGTGGGCGGCCGCGCTCAGTCCAAGGACGGCGAGAACCGCAGTGAATGACTTCATCGTTGCATCCTCTCCTTACAGACCCGCACCAATCGCGGGAGCTGCAGTCCCATTGTGCGCGATGAGCTGTCCTTGGTACCCCGACCCGGCCCAAAAACAGGCGGAAATACTTGGGTCTTCGGCGTCGGGCCGGGTCGGGGACTCGCTCGGTAAACTCCCTCCGCCATGACGGTCGACGAACAGCTCGAGCTGCTGAGGAGGGGAACCACGGAGATCATCTCCGAGGAGGATCTGAGGGCCAAGCTGGCCCAGGGCCGGCCGTTGCGGGTCAAGCTCGGCGTGGATCCCACGGCCAGGCACGTCACCTTGGGCTGGGCGGTGGTGCTGCGGAAGCTCCGCGACTTCCAGAGGCTCGGGCATCAGGCCGTGCTGATCATCGGCGACTTCACGTCGATGATCGGCGATCCCAGCGGGAAGAACAAAACCCGCCCGCAGCTGAGCCGGGAGGAGGTCCAGGCGAACGTCGACGCCGTGATGCAGCAGATCGGCAAGATCCTCGATCCGGCCAAAACCGAGATCCTGTTCAACAAGGACTGGCTGGGCCCGATGACGTTCGAGGACGTGATCCGCCTCGCCTCCCGGTACACGGTGGCGCGGATCCTGGAGCGGGACGACTTCGCGAAGCGTCTGGCCGAGCAGCGCCCGATCGCGATGCACGAGATCCTGTACCCGCTGTGCCAGGGCATGGACTCCGTGGCGATGAAGGCCGACGTGGAGATCGGCGGCAACGACCAGAAGTTCAACTGCCTGGTCGGTCGGACGCTCATGGAGCAGTACGGCCTCGAGCCGCAGGTCGTGATGCTCTGCCCCCTGCTCGTGGGGACCGACGGCAAGGAGAAGATGTCCCAGAGCCTGGGCAACTACATCTCGATCGTGGACGAGCCCAACGACATGTTCGGCAAGACCATGTCCATCCCCGACGAGATCATGGAGAACTACTTCGAGCTGGCTACCGACGTGCCGATGGACGAGGTGCGGCGGCTCTGCTCCGACGCACGCGAGGGCAGGACGAACCCGAGGGACGTCAAGCGGCGCCTGGCGCGGGAGATCGTCGCCCTGTACCACGGGCAGGAGGCCGCCCAGGCCGCCGACGACTACTTCGTCGCGACCTTCAGCCAGCGGCGGCAGCCCGTGGACGCTCCGGAGGCCGCGATCCCTCCCGAGATCGTTCGGGAGGACGGCACGGTCTCGCTTCCCGCGCTCATCGCCGGCCTCGGGCTCGCGAAGACCAACAGTGAGGCGCGGAGGCTGATGCAGGCGGGAGCAGTGAGCCTGGACGCCGAGAGGGCCGACGATCCCGTTCGCGCCTACCGTCCTGAGGAGCTGAGGGGCAGGGTGCTGCGGGTGGGCAAGCACCAGTTCCGCAGGCTGGTCTGAGGTGGTGCCGGGGGAGGGACTCGAACCCTCATGGTGTCGCCACCAACGGTGTTTGAGACCGCCGCGTCTACCATTCCGCCACCCCGGCGGGGCTGGGAAGCTCCGCTAGGATACCCGAACGGTTGGTCGGCGGCGTCGGCCGTTGTGTAAACTCGCTGCCATGAAGGTTCTGGTCGCCGACAAGTTCGAGAAGGTGGGCTTGGAGGGCCTGAAGGCGCTCGGGGTGGAGGTGCTGAGCGACCCCTCGCTGAAGGATCAGGCTCTCGAGGAGAAGATCCGCGAGTATCAGCCGGAGATTCTTGTGGTGCGGTCCACCAAGGTGACGGCGCCGATGGTCACGGGCACCTCGCTGAAGCTGGTGATCCGTGCCGGGGCGGGAGTGAACACCATCGACGTGGAGGCGGCGACAAAGAATGGCGTCGCGGTGGCGAACTGTCCCGGCAAGAACGCGATCGCGGTGGCGGAGCTGGCGTTCGGCCTGATGCTCTCGATCGACAGGCACATCCCTGAGTGCGTCGGGGAGCTGCGGCGCGGGCACTGGAACAAGGCCGCCTTCAGCAAGGCAAGGGGACTCTACGGCCGCACTCTGGGGCTCATCGGACTGGGCAACATCGCCCAGGAGATGGTGCCGCGGGCGCAGGCGTTCGGCATGCGGGTGATCGCCTACAGCCGGTGGCTCTCGGCGGACGTAGCGGGGGCGCTGGGAATCGGCCGGTGCGAATCCGTGGACGAGGTGGCCGAGCGCTCGGACTTCGTCTCGGTGCACGTGAGCCTGAACCCCGGAACGAGGGGGATGATCGGGAAGTCGTTCTTCGACGCGATGAAGCCCGGGGCGGTGTTCATCAACACGAGCCGCGCCGAGGTGGTCGACACCGCCGCGCTGCTCGAGGCTCTGGACAGCAAGCCGATCTTCGCGGGGCTGGACGTTTTCGAGGACGAGCCGGCGACCGCCGAGGGCACCTACGAGGGGCCGATGAAGGACCACCCGCACGTGTACTGCACGCACCACATCGGCGCCAGCACCGAGCAGGCCCAGGAGGCGGTTGCGATCGAGACGGTGCGCATCGTCGAGGCGTTCGTCAAGTCCGGGGCGGTGCTCAACGAGGTCAACACCGCCAAGTCGGGGCCGATCGCCGCCGTGCTGGCCGTGCGGCACGACGGCAAGGCCCTTGGAGCGGCGCAGAAGGCGCTGAGCGAGATGGGGTTCAACGCCGGCGAGGCGGAGCACGTCAAGATTCCGCAGGGCCTGATCTCCAAGATCGCACTGGATCGGGTGCCCGACGCGGGCGCGCTGAGGGCCCTCCGGCGGGTCGAGGGCGTGTTCGACGCGACGCTCTGCTGAGAGCCGATGGCCGCCCGCTTCATCGGCGCGCACATGCCCACCGGCAAGGGGCTGGATCATGCCCTGCGCGCCGGGCGTGAGATCGGTTGCACGGCCGTGCAGGTCTTCACGTCCAGCCCGCAGCAGTGGAAAGCCCGGCAGCTGAGCGACGAGCAGATCGCTCGGTTCCGAGCCGCGAGGGAGGAGACCGAGCTCGGCCCGGTGTTCAGCCACGACAGCTACCTGGTGAACCTTTGCGCACCGGATGCGGAGGTTCGGGAGAAGTCGGTGGCCAGCCTGATCGGGGAGCTGCGCCGCTGCAGCGCGCTGGGGCTGGCCGGCGCGGTGTCGCACGTCGGCGCGCACCTCGGCCAAGGCGAGGACACCGGGCGGCGGCTCGCGGCGGAGAACATCCTGCGGGTGCTTGGCGAGACGCCGGACGACGCGATGCTGTGGATGGAGACCACGGCGGGCCAAGGCTCGGCGCTGCATTGGAGGTTCGAGCACCTGGCGGAGACGCTGGAGCTTTGCGGAGGCCATCGCCGGATCGGGGTCTGCCTGGACACCGCCCACGTCTTCGCCGCCGGGTACGACGTGGCCACACCCGGTGGGCTGGAGGCCGTCCTCGAGGAGTTCGACCGGGTGATCGGGCTGGAGCGGCTGCGGGCCGTTCACTGCAACGACAGCAAGAAGGCCCTTGGGTCGCGCGTCGACCGCCACGAGCATCTGGGCCAGGGACTGATCGGCGAGGAGTGCTTCCGCGCGCTGGTCAACCACCCCGCGCTGGAGAGCGTGCCCATCGTGGTGGAGACGCCCGAGGCCGAGACGATGCACGCCCGCAACGTGCGGTTTCTCTTGGATCTGCGGGCCGACGGATAGGCTCCGCGAGCCCCCCGCGGCCAAACCTGAAGCAGATTGTCAGGTTTGGGCCCTGAGCCCGGCAAGATTGCTGGCCGACACTGATGGTGGGATGTTGCGCGGAATCTACGCCACCGCCGCCGGCATGGCCGCCACCGAACAGTGGATGGACGCCGTGGCCAACAACTTGGCCAACGTGTCCACCCACGGCTACAAGCGGGACGCGGTGTTCTTCAACGAGGCGCTCGAGCGCACGATGCTCGGCGACGGCGGCCGGGGCCCTGTGCTGGGCAGCCTCGGGGTCGGGCCGGTGCTGAAGGGCGGCGCGACGATCTTCGAACCCGGTCCGCTCCAGCCGACGGGCAATCCGCTGGACCTCGCGATCGACGCTCCGCAGGGGGCGTTCGCGGTCAAGGACGCCAAGGGGCGCATCCGCTTCACGAGGGACGGCTCCTTCCGGGTGGACTCGGAGGGGAGGCTCGCCACGCAGCGGGGTGAGCTGGTTCTGGACGACCGGCTCACCGAGATCGAGATTCCGCCGGGGCAGGTGGAGGTGGCTTCCGACGGCACGATCCGCTCCGGCGGCCGCGAGGTGGGAACCGTCGGGGTTTTCACCGGCAAGTTCACCAAGGTCGGCGGCAACCTGTTCGCCGTGGCCGGAAGGCCGCAGCCCGTCGAGGAGCCGAAGATCCAGTCCGGCTCCCTCGAGGGATCGAACGTCAACCCGATCGGCGAGATGGTGGAGCTGATCCGCCTCAACCGGTCGTTCGAGCTCGCTCATCGTTCCGTCGTCAAGCAGGACGAGCTGACGCAGAGACTCATTCAGAGCCTTCAGGGCCGCTAGCGACGCTGGACCCGGGTGAGCGCCCGGGAGGCGAGACAGGGGGCGACGGACCGCGCCCGCCAAGCGGCTCAGGGAAGGCGACGTCGGCGCACAGCGCCAGGAGCAACCAGTCGCCATGCTGCGATCGTTGGAGACCGCCGCGACCGGAATGGTCGCACAACAGAAGAACCTGGACACCATCGCGAACAACCTCGCGAACGTCAACACCACGGCGTTCAAGCAGCTGCGAGCGGAGTTCCAAGACCTGATGTACGACACGCTCGAGGCGTCGGACGCCGCAACGGGCCAGAGCGGCCCGACCACGACGCAGATCGGTCTGGGAACGAAGTTCAACTCGACGTCCGCGTCGTTCACCCAGGGCGCGCTGCAGTCCACCGGCAACCCGCTGGACCTGGCGATCAACGGCGACGGGTTCTTCGCGGTGCTCCTGCCGGACGGCACCCGGGCTTTCACCCGCGACGGCAGCTTCCGCGTGGACGCCAACGGCCAGGTGGTGAACTCGGACGGCTACCCGCTCGAGCCCGCGATCACCATCCCGGCCGGGGCCACGGCGCTCAACATCGCCGCCGACGGCACCGTGACGGCCAAGGTGCCGGGCAACGACGACCCGCAGGTTCTCGGCCAGATCACGATCGTGACGTTCACCAACCCCGCCGGCCTGCTGCGCATGGGCCAGAACCTGTACCTGCGCTCGGGAGGAAGCGGCGATCCGCAGGACGTCACTCCCGGCACCGAGGGCTCGGGCACCCTGCAGCAGCGGTTCCTCGAGGCCTCGAACGTGCAGGTCGTCGAGGAGATGGTGCGCATGATCACCGCCCAGCGGGCGTACGAAATCAACTCCAAGGCGATCCAGGCGTCGGACCAGATGCTGCAGGTCGTCAACCAGCTCGTGAGGTGATCGGCGTTGGTGGCGCTGTTCCTGAGCTGCGTTCTGGGGATCGGGTCGGCGACCGTGTCGGTCCGCGTGGACGGGCCCGGCTATCTGAGGCTCGTGTCGAACGGGCTGATCGTGTACGCCAAGTCGGCCCGGCTCCTCTCCAAGGGCGGCTGGCTCGCCGACGAGGCGGGCGGGGTGTTCTTCCCGAGGATCGCCGTTCAGGACGGCGCGCCGACGAAGGTGCAGCCCGACGGCTGGGTCGTTCAGAACGAGCGGCGCGTGGGTCGATTGACTCTGGCCGTGTTCCCATCCGGCCGGGAGCCCTCGGGGAGGCCGTACCTCGCGAGCGGCGAGCGGCCGACCGTCAGGTTCCCCGGCGACGAAGGAGCTGGCACGCTGGCGGTTGAGGGCGCTTCGGAGGACCGGCCCCCGGTCACCGCCCCGAGGCCGACGGCGCCGCCACCGGCGGCAGGGCGGATCTCCATCTCGGTGCGGAGCCGCACGGAGGTGACGGCCGAACGGTACCGGCTGGGGGATATCGCCGAGGTTTCGGGCGAAGGCGCGGAGGGGCTGCGCGCCTTGGAGCTGGGCCGATCGCCGGTGGCCGGCGCCACGGCGGTGCTGACGCGGGCCCAGCTGCTCTCCGCTCTGAAGGGCGCGGGCCTCAGCCCGGACGATTGCCGGATCGAGCTTCCGGCTCGCGCCGAGGTTGTTCGGGCGGCCCAGACCGTGAGGCATGAGCAGCTCGTCCAGGCGGCCGTGGAACACGCCGCGAAGGCGGTGGGAGGTGGCGCCGCGTTCTCCTGTCCCGATCGGCCCTCCGACTGCCGGGTTCCGAGCGGACGCCTCGAGTTGCGGGTGGAGCGCTTCGCGCCGAACGTCGAGGGCGGTTCGGCCACCGTTGGGGTGTACGTCGACGGGGTCCGTCAGGCCGGACGCACGCTCCGTCTCGTGGCCACGTCCGCCGACGGCGGACCCCTTGCGAGGGTCGCGGCCGGGGCGCCGGTGAGGCTCCGCGTCTGGAGCGGGGGCGCCTGCGTCGAGCTGCCCGCCCGGCTGCAGGAGGCCGCCCGCGTGGGTCAGTCCGTCCGCGTGATCACGGAGTCCCGAACCGTTCATACCGGCGTCCTTGTGGACGCCAACACCGTGGAGGTGCGCTTGTGATTCCCTTCCTCCTCGCCATCCTGCTCTGGACCCAGGACGGCGCCGCCTCGGCCGGGGCGAACGACAACCCGGGGTCCCTCTGGTCGAACGAGACCAAGAACCCCTTCCTGGACCGCACCGCGCGGAAGGAGGGCGACATCGTCACGATCATCATTAGCGAGACCTCGACCGCAACGTTCTCGGCCACCACCGAGACGCAGCGGACCGAGGCCAACTCCGTCGCCAAGCCGGTGGTGCCGATCCTGAGCGCCATCGCGCCCTGGATGGTGCCGAACCTGAGCGGATCCACCAACGGCAACCTCGGTTCGAAGGGCAGCGGCACCACGCAGAGCGTCGGCAAGTTCCAAGCCCGGATGTCGGCGGTGGTGAAGCAGGTGCTGCCGAACGGAAACCTGGTCATCGAGGGCACGCGGTACGTGCGAGTGAACAAGGATCTTCAGACGTTCGTGCTGTCCGGCATCGTGCGCCCCGACGACGTCCGGCCCGACAACACCGTCCTGAGCGAGAGCATCGCCGAGGCCGACCTGCGGGTGGACGGGAAGGGAGCGATCAGCGAGAAGCAGCGCAAGGGCATCCTCTCGCGCATCCTCGACTGGCTCTTTTAGGAGAAGTGATGATGAGGCGCTGGATGATCGGTGTGGGGCTCCTTGCGGGGGCGTTCTCCGTGGCGCAGAATCCCACCCCGGCGGGGTCGTCGGCCCCGCGGGCAACCCAGGATACGGAGCGCGAACGCACGCGGAGGATCGCCGAGGCCGAGCGCGAGGGGATCGAGGTCCGGATCAAGGACGTGGCGCGGTTCCGGGGCGTTCGGCCCAACCAGCTGCGCGGCTTCGGCCTGGTGATCGGGCTGGAGGGCACGGGCGACACGAAGAAGACGCCCTTCACCCAGCAGCTTCTCGCGAACGCGCTCCGCGACTTCGGCACGGCCGTCGACCCGACCCAGATGAATCTGAAGAACATCGCGGCGGTGGCGGTCACGTGCGAGCTTCCGCCGTTCGCCTCGCCCGGGAACACCGTGGACGTCACGGTGCAGTCGATCGGCGACGCCAAGAGCCTTCAGGGCGGCTACCTGTTGCAGACGCCGCTGTACGGCGCGGCGGACAAGACCAGGGCCTACGTGGTGGCCCAGGGTCCGATCAGCATCGGCGGCTTCAACGTCACGGCGGGCGGCAACTCGGTGCAGAAGAACCACGTGAACGTGGGCCGCATCCCCGGGGGCGGAATCGTCGAGGCGTCGGTGCCGACCCAGCTCGTGTTCGGCGGCTCGTTGTACCTGGAGATCGACGACGCCGACTTCACCACGGCGCGCCGGATCGCCGAGAGGCTCGCCGAGGCCAAGCCGGAGTACCAGCCGGTCGCGCTGACCGGAGGCACCGTGCAGCTGCGGCTGCCCGAGGGGAGGAACCCGGTGGACGCGATCGCCGAGATCGAAGGCCTCACGGTGAAGGTGGACATTCCCGCGGTTGTGGTGATCAACGAGCGCACGGGGACCGTGGTCGTGGGCGGCAACGTCCGGGTCGGCCCGGCGGTCGTGGCCAAGGGCAGCCTGCAGGTGCGCATCCAAGAGCAGACGATCGTGAGCCAGCCCGACACCCCGCTGGCCGGAGGAACCACCGTGGTGACCTCCCAGACGAGCGTGAGCGCCGACGAGGACAAGACCCAGGTGGCGGTGGTTGCCCCCAACGCGACCGTCGCGGACCTGGCGAGGATCTTCCAGGAGCTAAGGCTCAGCGCGCAGGACGTCATCGCGATCCTGCAGGACCTCAAGGCGCAGGGCGCGTTAAAGGCGAGGATCAAGGTGCAGTGATGCGGATCGACGGTTTGCTGAACGACGCCAAGGTCGCCGAGCGGGTGGAGCCGGATCTGCGGAGGCTGCGGAAGGCGGCGGAGGGCATCGAGGCGATGTTCTTCCGTGACCTTCTCCAGGCGATGCGGCGCTCCGTGCCGGAAAGCGAGGGGGAGAACTCCTTCGGCGGCCAGGTGTACCGCGACCTGTTCGACCAGGCCGTCTCCGAGGCGCTGGGTCGGTCCGGCTCGCTGGGCATCGCGAAGGTTGTGTACGACAGTTTGGCCGGATCGGTCGCGGCGCAGGCCAAGGCCCGCGCCCTGCGGGAGGCCGCCGACGACCCGGCCCAAGGGAAGAGCTAGGAGAGAACCATGAAAACTCGGGAACTGCAGATCCTCTGGTGGGATTGGCTGAGCACCTCGGAGAGGCTGCTCCATTCCCTCCACGAACAGACCGCCGCGCTCACGCTCAGGGACGTGCAGCGCGTGGAGCGCCTCCAGCCGGAGCTCGAGAAGCTGCTGGCGAAGATGCGGGAGATCGACGACCGCGCTGTGGCGTGCGCCAAGGGGCTGGCCGAAGAGCTGGGGGCGGAGCCCTCCCTTCGAGGTCTGGTGCGCGTGCTGGACAAGGCCGAAGCGCAGCAGGTCCAGGCGATGGCCAACCGCGTGACGATCGCGGCCCGGAACGTCGAGGCCGTGCTCGCCAAGAACCAGAAGCTGATCGAGAACGAGATGCACCACATCCACGGCACGCTGACCCTGGTGGCCAAGGCGGCCAGCGAGGCCGAGGGGCCCTACGCCCGCAAGAAGGGCACGGCGGCCGTGCTGATCGACGAGGCGGCCTGACATGCCTTCCGCATTCCACGGCATCGACATCGCGGCGCGCGCTCTCCGCTCCTTCCAGAGGGGGCTGGACGTCACGGGCCACAACATCGCGAACGTCAACACGCCGGGCTACTCGCGGCAGACGGTCGACTTCAAGCCGACCGATCCGCTCACCTTCTACCTTGGGGGAAGCCACGCCCTGGGAACCGGCGTGACCGTGGGCAGCGTGAACCGGATCCGCGACGCGTTTCTGGAGGGCCGCCGCAGCACCGTGATGGGCGATCTCGGGCGGATGGACACCCTGTTCAGCCAGCTCTCGCGCGTGGAGGGCGTGTTCACGGACCTGCAGGGCTCTGGCATCTCGCAGGCGCTGAACGCCTTCTTCGATGCCTGGTCCGGCCTGGCGTCCAACCCTTCGAACACGGCGATGCGGTTCCAGGTGCAGACGGCGGGCCGCTCGCTGGCGCTGCAGATCCGGTCGGCCTACCTCGCGGTGCAGTCGCAGAAGCAGGAGATCGCCGGCCAGATCCAGCAGACGTTCGGCACCATCGACCAGCTGTCGAGCGAGATCAGCCGCCTCAACGCGGAGATCCGCTCGCAGATGGCCTTGGGGGCCACGCCCAACGACCTCCTGGACCAGCGCGACCTGGCGATCCAGAAGCTGTCGGAACAGATCGGCATCGTGACCTACCGCTTCGAGGACGGCACGGTGCAGGTCTACTCGGGGCAGTTCACGCTGGTGGACAACCTGCAGTCGCACCCGATTCCGCGCACGTTCGACCCGTCAACGAACCAGCTCAGCAACGCCACGCAGGTCGTGGACGTGCGCACCGGCGCCCTGCGGGGCTACTTCGACGGCTACAACAAGCTGTCCGGCTATCAGGATCAACTCGACACCCTGGCCGACACCCTGCGGGCCGAGGTCAACGCCATCCACGCGACCGGAGTGACGCAGGAGAATCCCCCGCGGACCGGCCTGCTGTTCTTCAACGACACGCCCAATGGGGCGATCGACTTCGACCTCTCGGCGGAGGTGCAGGCCAGCCAGGAGGCCATCGCGACCGGAACCACCGGCAAGGCCGGCGACGGCGGCATCGCTCTGGAGCTCTCCCGCCTGCGGGACAGGCAGCTGGCGGCGCTCGGCGACCGGACGTTCTCCGAGTTCTACGCGAATCTGGCGGCCGAGATCGGGCGCGACGTGCGCCACGCGTCCAACGAGGCCTACTCGTTCCGTGCCGTGCTGGACCAGATCGACCTGCAGCGGCAGAGCATCAGCGGCGTGTCGCTCGACGACGAGATGGCGAACATGCTCCGCTTCCAGCGAAGCTACCAGGCGGCGGCCAGGATGCTATCGGTTTTCAACCAAATGACCGAAGATTTGATTAGCATGTTCCGCTAGCGAATTTGCCGGGTCTGAGCGGGGCTACCGATGAGGATCAGCAGCGGATACCAGTTCGACACCTACGCCCGCAACGTGGCGCAGAGCGAGCAGCGCTACGTCGAGGCGCAGCGGGCCGTCGTGACCGGCAGACGGCTGAACTCGCTGCGCGACGATCCGTTCGGCACCACGCGCTCGCTCACCATGAGGTCGCTCCGCTCCGCCGCCGAGCAGTACTCGAAGAACCTGGACACCGCCAAGAGCGTTCTGGGCGCCAACGACTCCGCCCTGGCCGACGTGTACGGGGTGCTCCGCGACGCCTACCAGGTGGCGCTGCGAGGTGCGAACGGCACTTCCGACCAGCCCACCCACCAGAGCATGGCGCGCCAGATCGCCGACCTCCAGCGGAGGCTGCTGGAGCTCGGCAACACCAAGTCGCCGACCGGGAACTACCTCTTCGCGGGGCAGAACTCGGCGGCCAAGCCGTTCTCTCTCGACCCGAGCGACGGGCCGACGCCCCCGGGCGGAACCGCGCTTCCCACCGGCGGGTCGATCGTGTACTCCGGGGACTCTCTGCCGGTGCTGGTGGAGACGGGTCCCGGCGAGGCCCTCTCGGTGTCGGTGGACGCAGGGCCGCTGTTCAGCGAGGCGTACCGCCGGCTCGACCAGATCCGCCTCCACCTGGAGAACGGCGACCTGGCGAGCCTGGGCGGCGACGACCTGCGGGAGATCCAGGCCTCGATGGACGCGGTGAACACCGCCCGCGCCTCGGTCGGCTCGCGCCTGCAGCAGGTGGAGGAGCGGCGCGCGACGCTCCAGCGGCGCATCGACGACCTGACCAAGGACCTGTCCGACGTGGAGGAGGTCGACCTCACCGAGGCGGTCCAGAGATTCAAGGTGGCCGAGACGGCCTACCAGGCTGCGCTGACGGTGGCGGCGCAGGGGTTCAAGCTCAGCTTGATGGACTTCATTCAAGGGTAAGACGCATGCAGCTCGACAACACTCGGTTCGGCACGATCGAATTCCAGGACGGAGACGTGGTGGCGCTACCGGAAGGCATGGTTGGTTTTCCGCAGTGGACTCGGTTCGTCCTGGTGCAGACGCGCGAGGGAAGCCCGTTCCGCTGGCTCCAGTCGGTCGAGGATCCCTCGCTGGCGTTCCTGCTGGCCGATCCGAGCGCCTACTGCCCGGACTACGCGCCCGAGATTCCGGACGCCGCGGCCCGCGCGCTCGCGCTGACGGAGGAGACGCCCTGCCTCCTGCTGGTCACGGCGGCGATCCCGCGCGGCCGGCCGGAGGACATGACGCTCAATCTCGCCGCGCCGGTGGTGATCAACCTCGAGACGAAGGTCGGCGCACAGGTGATCCTGGAGAACGAGGCGTATACTATGAAGCACCGGGTGTTCGAGCAGGCGCCGCAGCCGGCAGGGACCAAGGCGGCCTGAGCCGCGGTCTCGGCGGGATGGCGGAGTGCCAGGGAGGGCGCGTCGATGCTGGTTTTAACGAGGAAGGTCCATCAGAGCATCATCGTCGGGGACGACATCGAGATCGTCGTCTTGGACGTCCGCGGCGAGCAGGTGCGTCTGGGCATCCGGGCGCCCAAGGATGTGGTCGTGCACCGCAAGGAGGTGTACGAGCAGATCCAGGAGGAGAACCGGCGCTCCGCCGGGGTGAACCCCGAGGACCTGCCCGGCTGAGTCCGGTCGGCGGGCGAGTCGGACGGTAGAATCGCTCTCTGATGCTGGTGTTCCTCGGTGCGGCGGGGTTGCGCCCCCAGTGGGACGGGTCCGTCGTTTGCATCGGGACGTTCGACGGCGTACACCTCGGGCACCAGAAGGTCGTTTCGACCGCCGTGGAGGAGGCTCGCGGGAGGTCGCTGCCCTCGGTGGTGGTGACGTTCGATCGGCATCCCGCTTCGGTGCTGGCTCCCGAACGCTGCCCACCCTGCCTGGGCACCGTCGGGTCGAACCTGCGGAGGCTCCGGGCGCTGGGTGCGTCGGTGGCCGTGGTGCTCGCTTTCGACCGCAGCCTCGCGGAGCGGACCGCCGAGGAGTTCTTCCGGGAGCTGATCGTCGGCTCGCTGCGGGCGCAGGCGATGGTGGTCGGCCACGACTTCGCCTTCGGGAAGGGGCGCGAGGGAACCCCGTCTTGGCTTGCGGAGCGGATCGCCACCACCGTGGTGCCGCCGTTCGAGAGAGACGGGTGCCGCGTCAGCTCTTCGGCGATTCGAAGCCTGGTCGCGGGGGGCCAGATGGAGCGGGCCTCGGAGCTTCTGGGTCGTCCGTATTGCCTAGAGGGTGTGGTCGTGGCCGGCGAGCGTCTGGGCCGACAGCTCGGCTATCCCACGGCGAACCTCGGTCTGGCCTGCGACCAGGCGGTGCCCGCCGACGGCGTGTACGCCGGACGGTGCCGCACGCCCATCGGCGAGTTCGCTGCGGCGGTGAGCATCGGCACCAGGCCCACGGTGGGCGGCCGCCGAAGGGCGATCGAGGCCTTCCTGCTGGACTACCCCGGCGACGATCTGTACGGCGCGGCAATCGAGCTGGACCTCCTGACGAGGATCCGGGGCCAAGAAACCTTCGATGGCGTGGAGGCGTTGAAGAGGCAGATGGCCTTGGACGTGCAGAAGGTCCGGAGGATGCTCGGCTGATGGGTTCGGCTCGCGGTTGGGTCATTGGCACTTCGCTGGTCCTGCTGTTGATCGCCGGGATCCTGCAGGCGGTGCTGGCCTCGGGACCGAGCGACGAGAGGCTCATCCGCGAGGCGTTGCGGGAGAGCCTTCTCGCGAGCAGAGAAGGACGCCCCGGCGGCGTGGTGGAGCTTCTGAGCGACCAGTTGGAGTTCAACAACGAGCTGGTGGCGAACAAGCGGCAGATCGCGCAATTCGTTCGGGACTCTCGTCCCGACGTCTCGGTGAGCGAGAAGAGCCTGGAGGTTCGGGGCGAGAACGCGCTGATGGTGGCGAACGTCACGGTTCGTCTGGCCACGCCGCTGGGCATCAACTTGGACCGCACGTTCGACGACGTGCAGCTTCTGTTCCGCAAGGAGCCCGGCACGCGGCTCCTGATCCTGCCCGACTCCAAGTGGAGGCTGTATCGGGTCGTCGCGCCGAACGCGAACGTGTCCGAGCTCTAGCGAGTTGCGTCGGCACCGTCTTGCAGGTACACTGCAAAATGCGGGGCCTTGAGGTCACCGCCAACAGGAGAAACGACCTATGAAGAAGCTCATCAGCTTGTTCGCCATCGCCGCTCTGGCGTTCGCCATCGTGGGTTGCAGCGGATCTCAGGACCAGGCTGCGAACCCCGAATCGACGACGACCACCACGGCTCCGACCGACGCCGCCGCCACCGGCACCGAGGGTGCTCAGACCGGCGAGCAGGCCGCGCCCGGCACCGAGGGTGAGAAGACCGGCGAGCAGGCCGCCCCGGCCACCGGCACCGAGGGCGAGAAGACCGGCGGCGAGTCCGCTCCCGCGGAAGGCGAGACGAAGTAACCTCAGACAGAGTCCAAACAAGAGCACGGTGCGGCCCCGCATGGCGGGGCCGCGCTGTTTTGTCGGCCGAGGGGTAACCTCGGATCGATGTTGGACCCACGCGTCACGCGCCTCGCCGAGCTGCTCTGCGACCACTCCACCCGCCTGCAGCCCAACGACAGAGTCCTCATCCATGCCTTCGACGTGCCCTCGGAGGCGGTCGCGGAGGTGGTGCGCGTCGCCCGCAGCCGCGGCGCGCAGGTGGTCGTGCGGCTGGAGAGCAACGCCGTGCGGCGCCAGCTGATGCTCGGCATGACGGAGGAGAACGCCGCCGCCATCGCCGAGATCGAGCGCTACGAGATGGAGCGCATGACCGCGTACATCGCGCTGCGGGGCGGCTCCAACGTGTTCGAGTTCTCAGATGTGGCGCCTGAGACGATGACGATGTGGAACCGGGTCTACACCCAGCCGGTCGTCTTCGAGACGAGGGTGCCGAAGACCAAGTGGGTGGCGCTCCGCTGGCCATCCCCGGGCATGGCGCAGCAGGCCGGCCTGTCCACCGTCGCCTTCGAGGACTTCTACTTCCGCGTCTGCACGCTGGACTACGCGCGGATGCGGAAGGCGGCGGAACCCCTGCAGGATCTGATGGCTCGGACCGACGAGGTGCGCATCGTGGGGCCGGGCGAGACGGACTTGCGATTCTCGATCCGGGGCATCGGTGCGAAGGCCTGCAGCGGCGAGAGGAACATCCCCGACGGCGAGTGCTTCACGGCGCCCGTTCCGGACAGCGTGGAGGGAACGATCCGGTTCAACACGGTCTCGCTGTATCAGGGAATGGAGTTCGCCGACATCCGCTACGTCGTCCGCAAGGGCCGGATCGTCGACGCCTCGGCCGGCTCGATGACCGACAAGCTGAACCAGATCCTCGACACGGACGAGGGAGCCCGCAGGTTCGGAGAGTGGTCCCTGGGCTATAATCCCCACGTGCTCCACCCGATGAAGGACACGCTCTTCGACGAGAAGATCGCGGGTTCCTTCCATCTCACCCCCGGAAACAGCTACGCGCCCCCCGGTGGAAACGGCAACGTCTCGGCGATCCATTGGGACACGGTGATGATCCAGCGGCCGGAGTACGGCGGGGGAGAGATCTGGTTCGACGGCGTGCTGGTGCGCAAGGACGGGCGCTTCGTTCTGCCGGAACTGGAGGGTCTGAACCCAGAGAGCCTCGCGGGTGGCGCCTAGGAGGATGCAACCGATGAACACGACGTTGGCAACCACGGTCCTGCGCACCGACAAGCTCGGTGCCAAGAGCGTCGCCGCCCTGCTCGGGGGGGCGGCGCTGACCGCGCTGGGCGCGCAGGTTCAGATCCCCTTCTACCCGGTGCCGTTCACGCTGCAGACGCTGGCGGTGCTCGCCGTGTCGCTGGCCCTGGGCTCGCGGCTGGCGGTGGCCGCGCAGGCGACGTATCTGCTTGCCGGAGCGGCCGGGTTGCCAGTGTTCGCCGGCTTCTCGGGCGGGGTTGCGCGGCTGGCCGGGCCAACGGGCGGCTATCTTCTCGGCTTCCTGGCGGCGGCTTGGATCGTCGGCAGCCTGGCCGACCGCGGCTGGGACCGAACGTTCGGCCGAGCCTTGGCCGCCTGCCTGCTCGGATCCTCTGCCATCTACCTTCTCGGTGCCTCGGTGTTGAGCCTCTACGTCGGATGGAGCGGCGCCTGGATGCAGGGGGTCGTTCCGTTCCTGGTCGCCGACGCCCTGAAGGCCGTGGCCGCGGCGACCTCGCTGCCTTTGGCCTGGCGCTTGCTCGGCGAGCAGCGTTGAGGCGCGCTCCCTAGCGGAAGAGCATGGTTCTGTCGGTCGCGTCCCTTCGAAAGCAGTTCGGGGACGAGACCGTTCTGGAGGACGTCTCCTTCCGCATCGGCCCGCGGGAGAAGGTCGCTCTCGTGGGCCGGAACGGCACGGGGAAGACGACGCTCCTGAGGATCCTGGCCGGCGAGCTGGAGCCGGACGGCGGCTCCGTGCGCTTCGCCCGCGGCGCCCGGGTCGGTTACCTGCGGCAGGAGCTGCCCGTCGATCATGGGCTGACGGTGTTGGAGGAGGCTCAGGCCGGGCGTGCCGAGGCCTTGGCCATGGCGGAGCGCCTGAAGGTGCTGGAGGCCCGATTGGCCGACGACCCCAGCCCGGACGACTTGGAGGAGTACGCGACGCTCCACGAGCGGTTTCTCGAGGCCCAAGGATACGCCGCGGAGAACGACGTCCGGCTCGTCCTGTCGCGCATGGGGTTCGACGAGAGCGAGCACGGCAAGCCGACGTCCGCGCTGAGTGGAGGCGAGAAGACGCGGTTGGCGCTGGCGCGGCTGTTGCTGGAGGAGCCCGACCTCCTGATCCTGGACGAGCCCACCAACCACCTCGACCTTCAGGCGACCGAGTGGCTGGAGAGTTGGATCCGGGGGTATCCGGGCGCGGTGCTGGTGGTTTCGCACGATCGGGCGTTCCTCAGCGAGGTCGCTCAGCAGTTCGTCCTGCTGGAGGACGGCCGGGCGAAGACCTATCCCGGGCCTCTGGACAAGTTTCTGCGCCTGCGCGAGGAGGAGGCCGAACGCCTGGCCCGCCTCGCCAAGAAGCAGGCGGAGGAGATCGCGCGGTTGGACGAATACGTCCGTCGGTTCATGGGCAGCGAGCGCACGGCCCAAGCCCGGGGCCGCCTCAAGATGCTCGAGAGGCTGAAGGCGCAGGCCGTGCAGGCGCCGCGAGCCGAGCGGGGGATGAAGGCGAGCCTGAAGGCCGCCAGGCGCTCCGCCGACGTGGTGGTGGAGGCCAAGGGGCTGGCCAAGTCGTTCGGCGAGCAGAGGCTCTTCCAAGGCCTGGACTGGGTGGTGCGGCGCGGCGACCGCTGGGGAGTCATCGGCCAGAACGGAGCCGGGAAGTCCACCCTCGCGAGGATCCTGCTGGGTCAGGAGAGTCCGGACGCAGGCTGGGTGCGCCTGGGAACGAACGTCGAACCCGGCTGGTTCGCGCAGGAGGCCACCGACCTCGATCCGGACATGACGCCGATCGAGTACCTCGTGGACGCGTGCGGCCTCCCCGTCGAGCAGGCGCGCGGACTGCTCGGCAGGTTCCTGTTCTCCGGCGACGACGCGCTGCGCAAGATCCGTTCGCTCAGCGGAGGCGAGAAGAACAAGCTGGCCTTGGCGCGACTCACCGCCGAGAGCCCCAACCTCCTGATTTTGGACGAGCCGACCAACCACCTGGACTTCGACTCTCGGGAGGCGCTCGCCAAGGCCTTGGCCGAATACACCGGGACGCTGATCTTGGTTTCCCACGACCGGCACCTGCTCGATTCCGTCACCGACCACACGCTCGACCTGCGGGTGGATGGGCACACGCTCTATCCGGGGCGCTACGCGGAGTACCGCCTCGCGCGTGCCCGCACCCAGGAAGCGGCGCAACGCCCGGCGCGCCAAGACCCCAAGCCTGCGGAGGACGATCCGCCGTGGAACCCTCGCGCGCTCAGCAAGGAGGTGTCGCGACTCGAGAAGGAGCTGGCGGCCGCCGAGGACCGCGTGGCGCAGCTGGAGGGGGAGCTGGCCGCGCTCGAGCGCACGCTGGCGGACCCTCCCGCGGACGCGGACCTTCTCCAGCTGACCTCGCGGCATGGGGCCTTGCAGGAAGAGATCGCGCGCGCTTTGGCATACTGGGAGCAGATCGGCTCCGAGCTGGAGAGGCTGCGGGCGATGCGAGGCGGTGCGCGATGAGGAAGCTGGTTCTGACTGGGATACGGCAGATGGAGGTTGTGGACGCCCCGCAACCGACCCCCGGGCCGGGCGAGGTGCTGCTGCGCGTGGAGTCCGTCGGGGTGTGCGGATCCGACGTGCATTACTGGAAGCACGGTCGGATCGGCGACCAAGTGGTGCGGTACCCGTTCGCGGTCGGGCACGAGATGGCTGGCACCGTCGTCGCGCAGGGCGAGGGCGTGGAGCGCCCGCTCGTCGGACAGCGGGTGGCCGTCGAACCTGCGATCAGCTGCGGGGAGTGTGACCAGTGCCTCAAGGGTCGCGCCCACACGTGCCGCAGGCTGAGGTTCCTGGGGTGCCCCGGGCAGGTCGAAGGATGTCTGTCCGACTTCATCGCCATGCCCGCGAAGTGTTGCTTCCCGGTGCCCGAGGGCTTCAGCCCGGATTTGGCGATGCTCGTCGAGCCGCTGTCGATCGGCCTGTACGCCGTGCGGAGGGCCGATTTCCCCGCCGGAGCGCGCGTCGCCGCGCTGGGCGCAGGGCCGATCGGTTGCAGCGTGCTGCTGATGGCCAAGAGGGCCGACGCTGAGGTGTGGGTGTCGGACAAGGTGCCGGAGCGGGTTCGGATCGCCAAGGCGCTCGGCGCGGACGAGGCGGGCACGCCGGAGCAGCTTGCGGAGGCCGGCCCGTTCGATGTGGCGATCGAGTGCTGCGGAGAGCAGGAGGCCCTCGACCAGGCGGTGCGCGTTCTGGGACCGGGAGGGAGGCTGGCGGTGGTCGGAATTCCGGCTGAAGACCGGGCGTCGTTCCACGCGCACGAGGTGCGCCGAAAGGAGATCGACATCCTCGCGGTCCGTCGCCAGAACGAGTGCGTCGAGCCGGCGCTGCGCATGGTGGTCGAGGGCGAGATCGAGCCGTCGGCCATGGTGACGCACCGCTACCCGCTGGAGAGGGCGCAGGAGGCGTTCGAGCTGGCTGCGGAGTACCGCGACGGCGTGCTGAAGGCGGCGATCCGGCTGGATTAGGAGCCTGAGCGGGCGATCTCCAGCGCGCGCCTCAGTCTGGGCTCCATGCGGGCGGGGCCCAGCACGGCCATCAGCTCGAACAGCCCCGGTCCGGCGGTCTTTCCGGTGAGGGCCACCCGAGTGGGATGCACGACGGGTCCCAGCTTCTCGAAGCCTGCCCGCTCGGCGTACTCGCGGAGCACGGCCTCGCACTGCGCCTCCGAGTTCATTCTGAACAGGTTCTGAACCAAAAACTGGAACAGATCCGGCGCATGCGGCTGCGTGAGCCATTTCGCGACGGCCTTGGGGTCCATGGGGGGTTCGTCCTCCAGGAAGAAGCCGCACACGTCCGGAAGGTCGGCGAGCACGGTCGTGCGCTCCTGGGCCAGGGCGAAGAACCTCTCGGCGTAGCCCCGGTCCCGGGCGACGGCCTCCGCCATCCGCGCGATCTCGCCGGCCTTGCGCGCCGCCTCCGGCTGGGGCTCGGCGACCTGGGTCCAGTACTCGGCCACGTACGGCTCGCGGGCGTAGCCCTGGAAGGCGTCGACGAACTCCGCGACGGAGAGCCTGCGGATGTGCCAGCCGTTGAGCCATCGGAGCTTCTCGATGTCGAACCGACCGGGCGACGGCTG
The DNA here is from genome assembly GCA_937961665.1 of uncultured Fimbriimonadaceae bacterium. Classification (GTDB taxonomy): domain Bacteria; phylum Armatimonadota; class Fimbriimonadia; order Fimbriimonadales; family Fimbriimonadaceae; genus UBA8783. Next base: position 10,115 of record CALGMO010000102.1, on the reverse strand, counting down.
CAGGCCCTCCAGGCTGAACGCTTCGATCAGCTCGCGTTCGGTCATCCCCTCCCGGTCGTCGCCGGGCGACCATCCGATCAGGGCGATGAAGTTCTTCAGGGCGGAGGGCAGGAACCCCTGCGCCATGTAGTCCAGCACCCGCGTCGCGCCGTGGCGCTTGCTCAGCTTCTTGCCGTCGTTCCCGACGATCACCGGGCAATGGACGAAGACCGGCCTCTCCCAGCCGAACATGTCGAACAGGAGCGCGTGCTTGGGCGCCGAGGAGATCCACTCCTCGCCGCGCATGATGTGCGTGATTCCCATCAGGTGGTCGTCGACCATCGCGGCGAAGTGGTAGGTCGGCATCCCGTCGGCCTTGATCAGCACGGGATCGTCGATCTGATCGCTGTCCCACTCGATGCGGCCGCGGATCACGTCGTCCACCACGATGCGTTGGCCCCGCGGGATCCGCTGGCGGATGACGTACGGCCGGCCCTCCCTCTCCGCGGCCTCCACCTTGGACGGCGGCGCGTCGCGCCACTCGCCGCCGAAGTAGCCCACGGGCAGCTTGTGGGCGATCTGATGCTCCCGCATCGCGGCGAGCTCCTCGGGAGTGTCGAACGCCTTGTAGGCGTGCCCCTCGTCGAGCAATCGCCGGACGTAGGGCTCGTAGATGCCGGCCTCCTTCCTCTCGCTCTGCCGATAGGGCGCGCAAGGACCGCCGACATGAGGACCCTCGTCGAAATCGATGCCGACCCAGCGGAGCGTCTCGATGAACTCCCGCTCGCTGTCCGGGTTGTAGCGAGACCGGTCCGTGTCCTCGATCCGCAGGATGTTCTGCCCTCCGCAGTGCCGAGCGAACAGGTACTTGAAGAGCGCGTCGCGCAGGGCGCCCACGTGGAGAAGACCCGTGGGACTGGGGGCGAACCGGACTCGAACGGACATGGCTAGGAGGTTACCTGTCCTCGGACGATCCACTCGGCGGCCTCCAGCAGGCTGGGGAACACCTGCTCCGGCTGGTAAGGCCACTGGTGCCAATCGCCCGCCCTGGCGACTCCGCTCAGTACAAGAATCGGCCTGAGACCTGCACGGTGCGCACACTCGATGTCCGTCGGCTGGTCGCCGATGAGGAACGCGCCGCTCAGGTCGAGGCCGAACTCGTCGCGCGCCTGGAACACCATGCCGGGGCCGGGCTTCCGATAGTCTCCCGCCTCGGAGCGCAGCCGGGTGCAGTAGTAGATGCGGCGGATCTGAAAGCCCCGCGGAGCGACCGCGGCCTGCAGCTTGGCGTCGATCTCCCGCAGGGTCTCCTCCGTGTAGAGCCCCAGAGCGACTCCCTGTTGGTTGCTGACCACGTAGATGTCGTATCCCGCACGGTCGAGGGTCTCCAGTGCGTCGACGGTCCACGGAAACAGCCGGAAGTCATCCGCCGAGGTGACGTACGGGTCCAGGTCGACGTTGATCACGCCGTCTCGGTCGAGGAAGATGGGCCTGCGGGTCACGGGTCCGATTCTTACCCGATCGAGCCTTCTGTCGGCCCGTCGAGGCCTTGGAACCCCTTTCGATCGGCCCACGCCCAGATCGCCCCCAAGACCACGATCAGGCCGCCCCAACGGAGGGCGAGCGGCAGGCCGGTGTCCGACACCAGCAGCCCCGGACCCAGCAGCCCGAAGTCGGGAACGCCCGGAACCGCCTGGGCGGCGAGCGCGACCGGGGCCAGCGTCTCCGGCAGGCTCGGGGGGATCCATCGGGCGATCCACCCGAACAGCAGAAGGCCGATTGGACCGAGTCCGGACAGCGCCCAGATGTGGATCGAGAGCACCCTGCCCCGGAATTCGTCCGGCGAGAGGAGCTGGCACAGGGCGTTGGTCGTGTTGAACTGCGACACGGTGCCGAACCCCATCGCCATCAGCAACGGGTAGGCCCAGCCGCCGCTGCGCGCGTAGCTGAGCAGGACCAAGCCGACTCCGACGATCGTCATGGAGAGCCGGATGGTGAGCGACCTCAGTCTCCTTTGGGCGGTCAGGGTCAGGGTGACGAGGCCCGCGATGGCCCCCACGCCGATCGCCGACATCGCCATGCCCAGACCCTGCTTGTCCAAGCCCAGCATCTTGACGGCGATCGCCGGCATCAGGGCCAGGTAGTGCATCGCGAACACCGAGACGATCGCCTCCAAGAGCAGCAGCGTCCGAAGGTTCCGGTGGCTCCAGGCATAGCGGAACCCGGCGAGCAGGCGATCCTTGACCGGCTCCACGGCTCGAGTCAGCGAACGGAGATCCGCACGGATGAGGGCCATCGACGCGATGAGCGCGGCGTAGCTGAAGCCGTTGGCCAGGAAGCACGCCTGGGCGCCGAAGCTCGCGAGAAGCACGCCGCCGATCGCGGGGCCCACGATGCGCGCCAGGTTGAAGGTCATGGCGTTCAGCGGGACCGCGGCGGCCAGCTCCTCGGGCGGCACCACCCTGCTGACCACCGTTTGGCGCGTGGGCATCTCCACCGTCGAGACCAGACCCAGCACGAGGGCCACCGCGACGAAGTGCCAGTACTGGACGAAGCCAAAGGCGGTGGCGGCGGCGAGGAAGAGCGCCCCGGCGGCGAAGACCGCCTGGCAGAAGATCAGCACCCAGCGCTTGTCGAAGGCGTCGGCGAGGAATCCCCCGAACGGTCCTACGATCGACACCGGCAGCGACGAGCAGAACGTGATGAACGCCAGCTTCGCCTCGTCCCGGGTGAGCTCGAAGACCAGCCACCCGTGGCCGACGTTCTGAATCCACGAGCCGGTGAACGAAACGAGCGCGCCGAGCCAGAGCAACAGGAAATCCCGGTGCCGAAAGGCCCGCATCGTCCCCAGTATGAACCCTCCGCGCGCTCTGTTGCGCACAGGTAAACTGAAGGCTGGCTGCGTCCATGCCTCGGGCGGCGGCCACCGAGGGTTGAGAGTTGTCGGATAGGCCGTACCGGGTGTTGCAGATCATCTCGAGCTCCAGGACGTCTGGCGCCGAGCGGCACGTCCTCAATCTCACCGACCTCCTTCGAAGGCGCGGCCATGAGGTGGAGGTGCTCTGCCCCGAGGGCGAGTGGCTTCCCGGCGTTCTGCGGAGCCACGGCGTTCGGGTCCACGAGCAGTCGATGCGCAAGGCGGGCTGGTTCCGGACGCTGGCCTACACGCTGAAGACCGTACGCAGGGACCGCGTGGATCTGGTCCACACGCACCTCACGCGCGGCACCTACTTCGGGTACTTGGCCGGCCTGCTCAGGGGCGTTCCGGTCGTCGCCTCGGCGCACATCGCCAACCGAGACCAGATCTACCGCCGCGTGGCCCGCGGGACGAACCGCCTGATCGCCGTCAGCAACTACGTCCGAGGGAACCTCTTCGGTCAGGGCGTGCCGGACCGGTACATCGACACCGTCTACAACGGTACGGACTTCGACCAGATCGAGGACCACGATCCCTCCGAGCTGAAGGCGGAGCTCGGCTTCGAGCCTCGCTCGCGCCTGGTCGGTCTGATCGGGCGGGTGTGTCGGGAGAAGGGCCATCTGGAGATGGTTCGAGCCATGGACGAGGTGCGGAAGGCCCATCCCGAGGCGCACATCCTTTTCGTCGGCCGGGTCTCGGAGGAGATCCGCGAGGAGCTGGGATCGGAGCTGGAGTCGAAGGGCCTGCGCGAGAACGTGCACCTGCTGGGCGAGCGGTCGGACGTGGCCCGGGTGCTGGATTCGGTGGAGTTCAGCACGATGCCGTCGCACAAGGAAGCGTTCGGAATCGCGGCGATCGAGGCCATGGCTCGCAGTCGGGCCGTGGTGGCGACCCGCATCGGCGGCCTTCCGGAGGTCGTGCGGCACGGCACGACGGGCCTCTTGGTGGATCTGCGGCCGGAGGAGATCGCCGAGGCGATGCTGTTCATGCTGGACCACCCCCAGGAGTGCCGGGAGATGGGAAGGCGCGGCCGGCAGCTGGTCCGGGAGAAGTTCACTCTCGACCACATGGTCGAGCGGACGCTGATGGTGTATCAGAAGGCCGCGGGATTCTAGCGCACCTTGGTGGCCAAGGCGATGGCGCGAAGGCTGTCGAAGTCTCGGTCGCCGGCCACGAACAGCGCGTAGCCGTTGTCCGTCCACGCGAGGCTCGGCAGGCCGTTCATTCGGCCGTAAAGGAACTCACCGCCGGTGGGCAGCGGTCGGAAGCCGTCGATCGTCGATGCGCCCGAAACGACCAAGACGGACACGTCGCCCTTGGCGTCGCGCAGGTCGACCCGGATGATCCTGCGGCCGTCGCAATAGCCGGTGGCGATGGAGCGGACCTGACAGACCCCGGGGTTGAGGTTCATCGGAGCGTCGCCGATGGTGCCGATCGCCCACTGGTGCATCTTGTCCGGCTCCGTTGTGCGTGGCTGGGCCACGGGCATCAGCGTGGACGCCATGGAGGCGACCTCGCCGGGACGGATCATCCCGCTGCCGGCGGTCCGGTTCACATAGGCCCCCACCAGAAGGATGGCTAGGAACACGCCGCAGATGCCCCATGCGTAGCGGCCGACGAACTGCTGGATGCGGATGTCCCGATCGAGCGCCCGCAGCCGCTCCTTGCAGGCGTTCCAAGCCTCCGGCGACTGCTCGGTGGCGCACTTGCTTTTCACGATCGTCTTGGTGAGGACGATCGCGTGGTACTCCGCCGTCAGGGCAGGGTCCGCCTCGACGGCTTGGCTGACGATCTTCTGACGGTCCGAGTCGAGCTCCCCGTCGACCCAGGCATGGATGTCCAGTCGGTCGATCATTCCTGCGTACCTTGTTTGAGATAACCCTCGCGGCGGGCGAATTGTTCCAGCTCCCGCCGGAGAATGGCCCGTCCGCGGGCCAACCGGGACCGCACCGTTCCCACGGGCACGTTCGTGGCGTCTGCGATCTCCTGGTAGCTCAGACCCTCGATGTCGCTGAGGATGACCGCGGTGCGGAAGTCTTCGGGCACCTTTCCCAATGCCTCCTCGACCTCTTGGCTGAGCAGGCCGTCGAACAGCTGGGCATCGGGCTCGTTGCCCTCCTCGGCCACCGGTTCGTACACGTTCTCGTCCTCGAGCGACGCGATCTGCGGGCCGCGCGTTCGACGCCGGTACTTGTTGATGAACAGGTTCGTGAGGATCCGCAGGATCCACGCCTTGAAGTTGGTGCCGTCGAACCGGTCGTAGGCCTCGAAGGCCCGCACGATGGCCTCTTGGGCGAGATCCTCCGCCTCCTCCCGGGAGCGGGTGAGGCGCAGGGCGGTCCCCAGAACCGAGGGAAAGACCCTTTCGGCCTCCTTCTCGAACCTCTCCCTGGCGGAACGCCGGCCAAGCCACATGGACCCCGCGAGTGTACCCGTCGCTCCCCGCAGGCTCCGATTCGAACCTTGCGGTACGATGGCTCCGACCGATGTCTCCCAACGACCGTTTCCTCGTCACGGGCGGAGCCGGCTTCATCGGCAGCCACATCGTCGACGCCCTTCTGGCGCGCGGCTGCCGGGTCGCCGTGCTGGACGACCTGTCGTCTGGCTCGATGGACAACCTGGCGCACTGCCGGGACCGCATCGAGTTCGTGCGGGGTTCGATCGCCGACGCCGATCTGGTGGCGCGCCTGGCGGAGGGCTGCCGAGGCATCTTCCACCTGGCGGCTGTGGTCAGCGTCCCGCAGTCGGTCGAGGAGCCTTTGCCCGTGGATCGGGTCAACACGCACGGGACGCTTTGCGTGCTGGAGGCCGCCCGACGGGCGGGAGCCCGGGTAGTCTTCAGTTCCTCGGCCGCGGTGTACGGCGACGACCCGGAGCTGCCCAAGACCGAGCGCTCTCGCACCGAGCCGATCTCGCCGTATGGAGTGCAGAAGCTCGCGGGCGAGAAGTACCTGTTCGCCTACAACCGCCTGCATGGCGTCGAGGGCGTGGCCCTGCGTTACTTCAACGTGTTCGGCCCTCGGCAGAACCCGAGAAGCATGTACTCGGGCGTGATCACGCTGCTCACCCTCAAGGCGCTCCGAGGCGAGCCGCTGACGATCTTCGGCGACGGCAGCCAGACGAGGGACTTCGTGTACGTGCGCGACGTGGTGGCCGCCAACCTGCTCGCCATGGACGCCGCCGAGGCCCCCGGGCTGGTCGTCAACGTCGGCACGGGCCGCTCCACGAGCGTGCTGGAGCTGGCGCAGGCCATCCGCGGGGAGTCCGGCTCAGCCTCCGAGATCGTGTTCGGGCCGCCGCGCGCCGGCGACATCCTCCATTCCAGGAGCGATCCGAGCCTCGCGGAGCGCACGATCGGCTTCCGCGCGACGGTGCCTCTCGCCGAGGGCCTCCGAGAGGCGATCGACTGGTTTCGCGACAACGTCCCTGGGGCGTGACACCGCCCCGTCCGATGGGTATAATACTAATCCGGCGAGCCCTCGTAGCTCAGCGGCAGAGCATCCCCTTGGTAAGGGGAAGGTCGGAGGTTCGATTCCACCCGGGGGCTCCAGACTCCTCTCAGCCCTTCGCCTTCTTTAGGAATCTCTTGGACACGATGGTGGCCGGCTCGTGCCTGCCCCTCAGCTCCACGGTGCAGGGCGTGCCGAGAGCGATCGACGGATCCACGAACGCGAAGGCGATGCCGCAGTCCAGCATCGGAGAGAACACTCCGCTGGAGACCTCGCCGACCTCGCGGCCGTCGACGTACACCTTGGTCCCCGGAAGGGGAAGCCTCTTGCCGGCCATCTGGATTCCCTGCAGCTTCGTCGGCGTTCCCTGCTCCCTCGCGATGCGGATCGGCTCCGCCCCGATGAAGGACTTCGTCTTGGAGATCACCCAGCCCAGTCCGGCGGCGATCGGGCTCAGGTCGTCCGTGAGCTCGTGGCCGTAGAGGGGCAGCCCGGCCTCCACGCGGAGCACGTCCCGCGCTCCCAGGCCGCACGGCTTGACGCCCGCCTCGAGCAGGGCGTCCCACAGCCGGCCGGCGTCCTCGGCGCGGCAGACCAGCTCGCAACCGTCCTCGCCCGTGTAGCCGGACCGCGGGGCGAAGCAGCGCACCCCGGCGATCTCGGCCTCGAGCACGTCGAACAGAGCCGAGCCCTCGAACAGCTCGGGGCGGTTCGACAGCCCCGCCAGAGTCTGCAGAGCCTTCGGACCCTGGACGGCGATCATCGCCGTTCGCTCCGTCTCGTCCTCCAGCTCGACTCCGTGATCGTTGTGCTCGCGCAGCCAACGCAGGTCCTTCTCGTGGTTGGCTGCGTTCACGACCATCCGGAACGCGTCCTCGGAGATGCGGTAGGCGATGATGTCGTCTACGGTGCCGCCCCTCTCGTTGGGCAGCAGCGAGTACTGCCCCTTGCCGTCCCCCAGCTTGGAGACGTCGTTCGCGGTCACCCACTCGAGGAACTCGAGGGTCCGAGGTCCGCGGAGCCATAGCCGGGCCATGTGCGAGACGTCGAACATCCCGACCGACTCGCGCACGGCCTTCGACTCGGCGATCACGCTGTCGTACTGGACGGGCATGTCGTAGCCCGCGAAGGGGACCATCCGCGCTCCCAGCGCGACATGGCGATCGTACAGCGGGGTTCGCAGGGGAGCGTTGCTCATACCGCCAGTATAGACGCTGGGTTCGACGGGCTCAATCGGCGTCGAACAGCGTCGGCAGGAGCGTGCCGCCCGGCGGGCCGGAGCCGTCGGAGAGGCTCGGAAGCTCGCTGAGGTCCTTGAGTCCGAACTGATGGAGGAACTGCTGCGTGGTGCCGTACAGAACCGGGCGTCCGGGCGCCGCCTTGCGGCCGACCTCCTGGATGAGACGCCGCTCCAACAGGCTGTGGATGCCGTAGTCGCTCTGGACGCCCCGGATCTCCTCGATCTCCGCCGCCGTGACGGGCTGCCGGTAGGCGACGATCGCCAGAACCTCCATCAGGCTTCGGCTCAGCCTCTGGCGCTGGGGCTTGAGGAAGTCGGCGATGCGCTCGGCGAACTCGGGCTTGGTGCAGAGCTGGTAGCCCTCGGCGATGCGCACGAGCCTCAGGCCGCCCTGCCGCTCGAGTCTCTGGGCGAGCAGCTCCAAGGCCTGTTCCGTCTGACCCAAGGTCAGGCCGGCCGCCCGTGCGAGCTGCTCCAGCTTGGCCGGCGCGTCGGAGACGAACAGCAGCGCCTCCAAGAGGTCGACGGCGCTCGGGCTCATGGCGTCGGGTCGGCCTCGGGCCGGGCGAAGAGCGCCTCGCGGTCCGTCACCCGCACGGCCGCTTGGCCCAGACGGAGCAGCTCCAGCACGGCGAGGAAGGCGAACACGGCGTCCATCCTGGAGAACGGCTGGGGCAACAGGTCCCCCAGGCTCCTCCACTGGTCGTCGAGTACGCGGAGGATCGCCTTCATCTGTTCCGCGAGGGAGCGGCGCGGTCGGGCGGGCGGGGCCATCGGCTCCGGATTGGCCCTCGCCAGAAGCCGCTGAAGGGTCCGAGCGAGGTCGTGGACCGACGCGCTTCCGAGGACGAACGGCACCTCGTACGGGTCGGGCCCGGCGTCGGCCGGGCGGAAGAAGAGCTTCGCCCGCTCCTCCTCCCGCCTGCGGAGGCTCTCGATGGCTCCCTGGTAGAGGTGCGTCGTCGGTTCGACCAGCTCCGAGGGGTCCTCCAGCTCCGGCTCGGGCTCCTCGGTGGGAAGCAGGATCCAAGCCTTCCGCTCCAGCAGGTACGCCAGCGCCAGGAGCGCCGCCGCGGCCTCGTCGAAGTCGGTCTTGGGCGACTCGATCAGATACCGGAGGTACGCCTCGCAGATGGGCGTGAGGGGAACGTCTCGAAGGTCGATCCGGCGCTCTCGGACGCAGAGGAAGAGCGTGGCGAGCGACCCGCTGAAGCGCGGCGACTCCACCTGGATCGGTGGAGGCGCGACGACGCCGAGCGCGGTGACGCGCTCCTCCGCGGTCGCCAGTTCGCGACGAGGGGCCATCTATGGGATAGGGACGGATGAGTCGGCCGTTTGGATGCTCGGAGCCGCGTCGGGCGCGCGGCTCCGAGCCAAGGTTCAGTCTCGGCCGGGGATGCCGGGCTCCGTCAGCTTGGCGGGGTCGAGCGCCTTGGCGAGCGTGGCCTCGTCCAAAAGACCCATCTCGCGGACCACGTCCGGGATCGTCCGCTTCTCCTGGAGCGCCTTCTTCACGACCTCGGCCGCCTTCTTGTAGCCGACGTAGGTGTTCAGCGCCGTCGCCAGGGAGGGCGAGGTCTCGGCGTAGTGCCGGCAGCGCTCGGCGTCGGCCCGGATGCCGACCACGCAGTTGTCGGTGAACGTGTGCAGCGTGTTCGTCAGGATCTGCAGCGCGAACTGGGCGGAGAAGGCCATTCCGGGCATCATCACGTTCAGCTCGAGCTGGCCGGCCTGCACGGCGTAGTCAATCGCCTGGCACTGTCCCAGCACTTGGAACAGGACCATGTTCAGGTTCTCCGCCATGCTGGGGTTCACCTTGCCGGGCATGATGCTGGACCCTGGCTGCACCGGCGGGAGGACGATCTCGGCCAGGCCCGTCAGAGGACCGGAGCAGAGCAGGCGAAGGTCGTTCGCGATCCGGGTGAGCTCCAAGGCGAGGATGCGGAGGCCGGAGGCCAGCGCGGCCATCGGCATCTGCGACTGCATCGCCTCGCGCAGGTCCTCCGCGTTCCGGAAGCTCAGGCCGGTGTACTCGTTGAGGTTGCGGACGACGAGGAAGCGGTACTGCGGGTGCGTGTTCAGACCGGTGCCGGCCGCGCTGCCGCCGATGCCAAGCTCCTCCAGCTCGAACGCCGCGTGCTCCAGCCACCGCCGGGCCTTGCGCACCGCCTTGGCGTAGGCCGCGAACTCCTGGCCGAGGCGGATCGGAACGGCATCCTGCAGGTGCGTGCGCCCGGACTTGAGGATCGGGTCGAACTCGCGGGCCTTCGCCTCCAAGGCGTCGGCGAGCTTGTCCACGGCCGGGAAGAGGTCCTCCAGCATCAGGCGCGCCATGATGCGCATCGCGGAAGGGAAGGTGTCGTTCGTCGACTGGCCGTAGTTGGGGTGATCGTTCGGGTTGACGATCTTGTACTCGCCCTTGCGTCCGCCCAGGATCTCCTCCGCGCGGTTGGCGAGCACCTCGTTGCAGTTCATGTTGAAGCTGGTTCCGGCGCCCATGTGGAACACGTCCACCGGGAACTGGTCGCGC
>CALGMO010000101.1 GCA_937961665.1 uncultured Fimbriimonadaceae bacterium | reverse complement strand
ATCGAGGAGTTCGTCCGGGACAACCTCTGATCCGGGTATAAAGCCGTCATGGCTCGTCTGTTGAACCTGTTCGTCGTCGCTGCTCTCGCCTCGATGCTGGCGCTCGCCGGTTGTGGGTCGTCGGACACCACCTCCGAGGGCGTGCCCGCGGACCAGGCCAAGACCACCGAGGTCAAGCAAGGCATCCAGGCGCAGGGTGCCGAGATGACCCCGGCCGAGGGAGCCGCCGCTGGAGACCAGCGCGTCGGCCAGCAGGCTGGCGGCAACTGAGCCGACTGCGGACGAACGAGGGAGGCCTCCGGCCCGGAAGGGTCGGGGGCCTTCTGACTTGGGTCGGTCCCGTGCGGTAGATTCCGGTGGAATGTCCCTTCGCGTCGCCACCTTCAACATCCGGCTCGGTATCGCGGACGACGGCGAGCACTCCTGGCCCGCCCGCGCTCCGCGGGCAGCCGAGGCCATCCGCAAGGTGGACGCGGACCTCGTCGGACTGCAGGAGGCCTACCGCTTCCAGCTGGAGGACCTGGAGCAGCTGCTCGAGGACTACCAGTGGATCGGAGTGGGACGGGAGGACGGCTTCCAGCAGGGGGAGCACTCCGCGTGGCTGTTGCGCAGGGATCGGGTCACGGTGGCGGCGTGGGGCACGTTTTGGTTCTCCGAGGAGCCGGACGAGCCGGGCTCTATGTCCTGGGGAACGGCCTGCACGCGGTCCTGCACGTGGGCGCGCGTGGCGCTCCTGTCCGAGGGCCGGCCGATTCTGATCTACAACCTCCACTGGGACCACGAGTCCGAGGCCGCGCGGAGGCAGTCGGCCAGGGTGCTCTCGGCGCGCATCCCCGTCGGGGAGCCGTGCATCGTGGTCGGCGACTTCAACGCCGGGCCGGACGCGCCGGAGGTCGCCGCCCTGACGAACCCGGCCGCGCACCCAGCCCTGGAGGACGCCACCCCCGGCGTCTGCCGAGCCGGCAGCTGGCACAACTTCACTGGCAGCGGCATCGGGCCCCGGATCGACCACATCCTCGCCAGCAGGCACTTCAAGCCGGTGGCCTCCGGGGCCTTCCAGCAACCGATCGACGGCCTGTGGCCGTCCGACCACTTTCCGATCTGGAGTCAGTTCGTATGGCGCTGACCTTGCTCGCGGCCGCGCTGTTGATCCAAGCCCCCGCCACGCTCTCGGCCGCCCACTCGCACAACGACTACAACCGGGCCCGGCCGCTCACGGAGGCGCTGGAGCGGGGCTTCGGGAGCGTGGAGGCCGACGTCTGCCTGGTGGACGGCGAGCTCCGGGTCGCGCACGAGCCCCGCACGTCCAGGAAGGGCCGGACCCTGGAGAGCCTCTATCTGAGGCCCCTCTGGGAGCGCTTCCAGAAGCTGGCCGGCAAGGTTCACCCGGACGGAGCGCCCTTGGTTCTGCTCGTCGATGTGAAGACCGACGCCGAGCGGACCTACGCGGCCCTGAAGGCGGCCTTGGAGCCGTACAAGCCGATGCTCGCCAAGTACGACGACGCCAAGCGGCCTGGGGCCGTGGAGGTTCTGCTTTCCGGCAACGTGGCCCGCAGGACCGTGGCCGGCGAGCCGCTGAGGGTGGTCGCCATCGACGGCAGGCCGGACGACCTGGACGCCAACCCGCCCGCGGACCTCGTGCCGTGGATCTCCGCCTCGTGGATCGCCAACTTCCGCTGGCTCGGCTTCGGCGAGATGCCGGAGGAGGACGCCAAGCGGCTGAAGGACCTGGTGGAGCGCACGCACGCGCAGGGGCGCCGCCTCCGGTTCTGGGCCACGCCCGACTTCCCCCCGTTCTGGACCAAGCTCCGCGAGGCCGGCGTCGACGTGATCGGCACGGACAACCCGGAGCGGTTGGCGGCGTTCCTGCGCGGTCAGCCGACCAGCGGGCCCAGATAGTCGATGCTCGAGCGGATCGAATCCCACGGATCCTTCCACAGGTTGTCCTGCTCCGGGATGATCCACTCGGTACCGGCCTCGCGCAGCAGGGGCAGAATCTCGCTCCACGGAAGGTCGCCCTCGCCCACGGGCAGGTCCCGCCACTGACCGTCGACCATCCGGCGGTCCTTGGCGTGCACGCAGCGGAGCCGCCCGCCGAAGCGGCGGATCAGCGCCCCGAGGTCCGCGCCCGCGTGCACCGCCCAGTAGGTGTCCAGGATCAGCTGGAGGTCCGGCGCCGAGGCCGAGAACAGCGAATCGAAGAGCGTTCGGCCGTCGGCGTCCGGCTCGAGCTCCTTGGCGTGGTTGTGGAATCCGACCGAGATGCCGGCCGGGGCCATGCGCTCCGCAACCTCGGCGAGCTTCCGGCCGAGCTCGGCGAAGCCCCCGTGCCCCCCGTCCCAGAACTCCTGCGGGGGGTACCCCAGCCCGGCCAGCCCGCACCCCAGGGTGCGATGGAAGGCGATCTCCTCGTCGGTGGCGCCGTAGAGCCGGTCCCAGGGGCGGTGGGTGCAACAGGCCTCCAGACCGAACTCGTCGAGCATCGCCTTGGCCTGCGGGGCGTCCACGGCGGGCGGGTCGCCGGCCATGCAGCCCACGGCCGACAGCTGGACGCCCTGGTAGCCCATCTCCGCCGCTCGGCGCAGCACCTCGCCGAATCCGTCAGCGGTCTTGGTGAACTCCCGCATCGTGTACAGTTGCAGCGCGATCTTCATGCGATCTCCTCCAGCTCCACCCTCTCGCCGCCGCGGCGGGAGCTCTCGTACACTGCCAGGATCACGCGGAGCGGCTCCAGCGCCATCCTCCCCGTGAGGAACGGATCCCGGTTCTCCAGCACGGCCCGGCAGAAGTCCTCGATCTGCATCCGGTGCTGCTCGCCCCACTTGGCCGTGGGGTCGTCGGGGATCTCCTTTGCCGAGCCGTGCGCGTGCAGGTTGGGCGTGGGCTGGCTAACGACCCCTCGTCCGTACTTCGAGCGGTCGCCCTCCGGGTCCTCCCAGACCTCCCACACCTTGGCGACGTCGCCCTCCACGACGATCGTGCCGTACCTGCCGTGCAGCTCCAGCCGCTCGGCGAACCCGGGGAAGCAGCTGGTGGAACCCTGCAGCACTCCGACCGCGCCGGACTCGAACTCCAGCAGCGCGTTGGCCACGTCCTCCACTTCGATTCGGTGCGCCATCGTCCGGCAGCAGGCGCGCACGGCCTTCACCGGCCCCATGATCCACTGGAGCATGTCGATGTAGTGCACGCCCTGGTTGATCAGGCACCCCCCGCCGTCCAGCTCCCAGGTGCCCCGCCAGTCGCCCGAGTCGTAGTACACCTGCGTGCGGAACCACTTGATGTACACGTCCCCCGACACCATCGGTCCCAGCACGCCGCCCTGCACTGCCGAGCGGGCGGCTCGGATATCGTTCGCGAACCGGTGCTGGCTGATCACGCCGAGCCGCACGCCGGCCTGCTCGCACCCCTCGACCAGAGCCTTGGCCTTGGCCATGGTGGTGTCGATCGGCTTCTCCGCCAGCACGTGCCTGCCGGCGCGCGCGGCCCTCAGACCGACCTCGGCGTGGAGGCCGGACGGCACGCACACGTCGACGGCGTCGACCATCGCCAGAAGCTCCTCCAGGCTCTGCGCGCCGTGGCAGCCGTACCGCTCCGACGCGGCGCGGGTCCGCTCCGGCACGACGTCGTACACGGCCGCCAATTCGGCGCAAGGAATCCGCAGGATGGCGTCCGCGTGGGTGGGGAAGATCGCGCCGCAGCCGACGACTCCGATCCGAACCTTGGACATGGGCCTCTCCGGCCCTGACCTTACCCCCTCGCCCTACATCTCGTCCAAGATCAGCGTCGCGAAGGTGCAGCCCCCGGCTTCCATGTACACGTTTCCGTTGTAGAAGCTCGCCTTGCGGGCGCCGTCGGGCCACACGTAGTGCGCCTGGCCGAACGGCCCCTCGTAGGTCAGCCTCTCGATCTTCCTCAGCCAGCGTTCGGCCTTGTCGCGGTAGCCGAAGCGCACCAGCACGGCCGCGGCGTAGGCGGGCCAAGCGTCGAAGGCCCCCGTCGCCTGGTGGTCGGCGCGGTAGGTCTGGAAGGAAGGGAGCCTCTTGGTGAAGGCGTCCGGGTCCTTGGGCGAGAGCGCGCGCAGCCAGTCCTCGGTCTGCAGCTCCTCCTCGAAGAACCGGACCATGCCGTCCTTGACCTCTCGCGGCAGGTCGGCGGTCATGCAGAGCCCCACGTAGTTGAAGTCGAGGATGGTGCGGGCGATGCGGCGCTCCCCGTCCGGCTGGAGGCACGCGAACGGCCCGCCCTCGTAGAGCGACAGCACCTGGCGCGCCAGCTCGTCGGCCTGGCGGGCGTAGGTCTGGTCGCCGGTCAGCTCGGCGAGGAACCTCATGCCCTGCACGTTCATCGCGTTGAAGCTCGCGATCACGTGCTCGTAGGTGCTAACGCACTCGAGGACGTTCTGGAAGTCGCCGTAGTCGGTGAGGCCGGGCTTGGCGTGGGATTTCAGGTAGTCGAGGTGCCTCAGCGCCCACTCGGTGTCGCCCGTGTGGCGCACGTAGGCCTCGACGCTGTGCAGAAAGGCGCCGTGGTTGACGCCGTAGTACATCCCGGCTCCCATGCCGCTGACGGTCTCGAGGCCCCAGTGTTCGTGCAGGTCGGCGTGGATCATGCGCTCGAGCTGGTCGCGGAGCACCGCCGGGTCGAGGCGCGCCAGGAGCGGCGCCTGGTAGCTCACCTCCCAAAGGAAGCTGGTGGTGGGCGCGCCCTCCGGTGCCCCCCAGACGTAGCACACCGGCATCGGGTCCATCTCCTGCACCCAGATGCACTGTCCGCCGGTGGCGATGTTCGAGCGGGGATGGGCCGGCGGGTTGATCCGGCGCGTGTTCAGCAGGGTGATGACGCCCATGCAGAACAGGCGCTCGAACTCCGTTTCGGGGTAGGGCAGGCAGCCGCTGAAGTGCCGGTTGCCCGGGGTGAACGCCGCCTCCCACACCTCTTCCCAATGCTCCTTGGCCCGACGCCACTCGCGATCGAAGTCGCCGACGGTGGGAAGCTCCTCCTCGTAGCCTTGGGTCGCCCACCAGACGATCTCGTCTCCGGCGGCCGCCTCGAACTCCGCCACTCCGACCCTTCCGCGCTCGACGGGCTCCTCGCCGTCGCGCCATGCGTCCAGGTCGCGGTACACGCGGATCCGTCCGGGAGCGTGGAACCTCGCGACTCCGAACGTCTTGGTGTCGTCCACGAAGAAGCCGTCCTTCGTGGCCGTCACGTTGAACATCGGCTCGTTCTCCGGGGGCAGGTTCCAGTAGTCCACGAAGCGCCACACGCGGGGCAGACCGTGGAAGACGACCGCGAACTTGCCGCCGCGCTGGAACCGCATCCGCTGCAGCACGATCGGCTTGCCCTCGGCCATCCGCGTGGCCGTCGCGACCCCGTCGGCCTCGCGCTCGATCTCGTAGGCTTTCCAGCGGAAACGGACCTGGCGCGAGTGCCGACGGAAGCCCGTCGGGGTGCGCTCGTACAGCAGGGCCGTGGGGGTGGGCAGCCCGGTCGGCGCGCAGATCCAGTACTGGATGCCCGAAACGTCCCAGGCGGCCTGCACGGTGCCTCGGAAGTTGGTGATGGCGGGGTTGCTGAACTCCTCTTCCCGGGCGGGCGACAGCCACTCGCCCGCGAGCTGATCCAAGGTGAGCATGGTCGGATGCGAGTTTAGCGGGTTCCGGGGCCGGCGTCCACTCCGTTTCGGTAACATCCGGCGAGATGGCTCGCATCGCGGTCTACCCCGGCTCGTTCGATCCGCCCACGCTGGGCCACCTGGACATCGTCCGCCGGGCGTCGGGGCTGTTCGACGAGCTGATCGTCGCGGTGGGCATCAACCGCTCCAAGTCGCCGTTCCTGACGGTCGAGGAGCGGGTCGAGGCGCTGGGCTGCTGCACGGCGGATCTTTCCAACGTGCGGGTGGACAGCTTCTCGGGATTGCTGATCGACTACGCCAAGTCCGTGGGGGCGTGCGCGGTGATCCGCGGCCTGAGGGCCATCGCCGACTTCGAGTACGAGTTCCAGATGGCCATGGTGAACCGCGAGCTGTGCGGCGCCATCGAATCCGTGTTCCTCATGACCAACTGGGAGCACGGTTACGTGAGCAGCGGGATCGTCAAGGAGATCGCGATGTTCGGCGGGGAGTACCGCTCCATGGTGCCGGAGTGCATCGTGCCGATCGTCGAGCGGGCCGTGCGCTCGCACCGCCGGGACCGTTGAACCGCCGGCGTTCGTGCCACAATGAAGGGGCACGGACCGAGGGGTGCATCGAGACATGGATATCCTCCGCATGTTGGACACGCTGAACGAGCTGGCGGTCGAGCGCCCGCGCTCGTTCGGCCCGATCTGCTTCGGCCTCAACAAGGAGGAGATCGCCATGCAGATCGCCAAGGTGCGCGCCTCTCTGCCCGCAGAGCTGAAGACCGCCGTGCAGACCGTGCGGGAGAAGGACCGCGTTCTCGAGCACGCCCGGGAGGACGCCACGCAGATCGTGGAGGACGCGAAGCGCGAGGCGGCCCGATTGGTCGCCGAGGCCCAGAAGGAGGCCGAGAGGATCCGCGAGGAGGCCCGCATCCAGCAGGAGCGCATGGTGAGCGAGAACGAGGTGCTGCGTCTGGCTAAGGCGCAGGCCGAGGAGATGGTCGCCACCGCGGAGCGCGACTCGCGCGAGCTGAAGCGGGAGGCCGACGCCTACGCCTACAACCTGCTCGGCAAGGTCGAGAACGTGCTGACGCAGGCGCTCAACGCGGTCCAGCGGGGCAAGGGCGAACTGCAGAAGCCGGTGCCCACCGAACCCGCCTCGTCGGGCAAGCCCAGCAGCCGCTGATCCGCACCCAGGGTCTCGTCCGCCTCCCGGTTGGACCCTGAAACGAGGCCGAAAGGCCCTGCCGCTCCGACCAGCCAAGCGTAGGACCGTCTGTCGGCTCGAACCGACGAGGGATCCGAACGATGCAAACGACTTTCAAGCTCTTCACCGCGCTTCTGGCGTGCGCCGCGACGGCGACCAGCCTCGGCCAGACCTTCCGCGTCGGCAAGGAGGCGGGTCTGCCGGTCAGTCAGACCGTCACCGTCGAGAGCGACGCCGACTTCGAGAACTTCACCGGGATCACGCACGGCGTGTCGGGGGTGATCCGGATCGACGCCGCCAAGAAGACCGGGTCGGGTCGGCTGGAGATCGACCTCGCCTCGATCGACACCGGCGTGCCGCTGCGCAACGAGCACATGCGCAGCCCGCAGTGGCTCGACACCGCCAAGTATCCGACCGCCGTGTTCGAGACCACGAGCGTGAGGCACAAGGCCGGCGACACCTACACCGTCACCGGGAGGCTGACGTTCCACGGGGTGACGCGGACGATCACCACGGACGTGGAGGCCAGGCTCATCCGGGAGAGCGCGCAGAGCCGCGCGGCGAGGTTCAAGGGAGACGTGGTGCGGGTCAAGGGCCAGTTCCGGCTCCGCCTCTCCGACTACGGCGTGAAGATTCCGGAAATCGCCAAGGGCAAGGTCGCCGAGGTCGTGACCATCCGCTTCGACGTCTTCGGGCAGACCGGATGATTCGAGTCCTCGGCGTCGTCGGCTGGGCCTCCATCGCCGTTCTGGTCCTGACCTTCGGGCTGGAGCGCTTCCTCGCCTCGAAGGCGGTGCTGGCCCAGCGCGTGCGCCTCCCGGACGCCAACGTCGAGGCTCTCTTCGGGGGCGAGCCGACGCCGATCGGCTCGCCCCAAACCTATGTGATCCTCGACCCGAAGGCGCTGTTGCCGGACAAGGGCCCGGGCGGGGTGGCTCTGCTCGACGACGGCTGCCTGCAGCGCGAGGGCTCCTATCCGCTTCAGCTGAAGACCGTGGAGTTCGTCGGAGGAATCGTCCGGTGGGTGGCGGCGGGGCTTGCCGGCCTGTGCCTCGGCAACCGGTGGTTCCTGCTCCGGCGACGGGCGCGGCTTCAGCGCTCGCGGGAAGGCTCCTGAGGAACAACCCGGGCGTCCTGCGCCACGTAGGCCGTCAGCTCGGTGCCGAAGTGCGCGCGGATGGTCCGGCCCTTGAGCATCCCGGAGAGGCGGTCCGTCGCGAACGAGGCGAGCTTGGTCAGCTCGACCAGAGCGGTGACCGTGGAGAGACCGGCCGAGGCCAGGAGGCTCGGGTTCACGTCGCCGTTGGCGATCTGGCCGAGCAGCCCGGTGGCCTTGTCCAGCTCGCCCTTGGCCGCCAGCGCCTGCGTTCCGGTCAGACCGAGCCGGTCGGCTAGCTGGCGCACCAGCTCCTCAGAGGCGGGGTCGTTGGCCAGGTTGCCGCCACGGTTCTCGGCGATCATCTCGACGAGGCGCTGCAGGAGCTCGCGCCGTTCGTCTTCCAGCGCCTGTTCCCAGACCTTGGGGTAGCCGGTGTTGGAGCGGGTGAAGGCGTACTCGGCGTCGCGCCGGCCGGACGGTTCGGCGGACAGGAGCACCTGCGTGCCGTCCGCAGCCTTGGTCTGGTCCAAGACGATCGACAGTCGCGCGGGCTGGTTGATCAGGCCGGAGAGCGCCCCCGCCCCCCGGGAGCGGACGACCCGCGCGGACGCCGGCTCCCCCTTCCGCAACAGGATGCGTCCCTTCGCGTCGCGGACGTCCTGGGCGACCATCAGAGGCACGACCTGGCCCTCTTCGGCCCGTCCGGCGTGCAGCTCCGTCAGCAGCATCAGGCGAACGGGGGTGCCCTTGGCGAGCAGCACCGGTTCCGGCTTGCTGGGACCGCAGGACGCGGCCGCCAGAGCAAGGACGACGAGGAGCAGGGCGCTGGTGCGGATCATCGCTGGTTGGGAATCTCCGGCATGTCGCTGAAGTCGTCGGGAGCGCGGCGCTCGGGCCTGCGGTACCGGGCGCCCAGCTGCTCGAGCTGGCGCAGGCGTTCGGACAGCGGCGGGTGGGTGCTGAAGATCGAGGAGGCGTCGTCGTCCCAGGCCTTCATCGGGTTGACGATGTACAGGTGCTGGGTCGCGCGGTTGGCGGCCTCCAGCGGCTCGGGATCGTGCGCGATCTTCTGGAGCGCGCTCGCCAGGGCGTCGGGGTTGCGGGTCAGGTCCACCGCGCTGGCGTCGGCAAGGAGCTCCCTCTTTCGACTGACGGCGAGCTGGAGCAGCATCGAGAACAGGGGCGCCAAGATCGCCAGAACGAGCGCCACGATCATGAAGATCGCCTGCCCCGAGTCGTCCTTCGAGCGCCGCCGGCCGCCGCCGTACCAGGCCATCCGCTTCAGGAAGTCCGCCAGAAGCGGGATCACGCCGGCGATCAGCGCGATGGTCGTCATGAACCGGATGTCGTAGTTGCGGATGTGCGACACCTCGTGCGCCATCACGGCCTGCAGCTCGTCGCGGTTCAGCTTTCGCAGGATGCCTTGGGTGAACACCACGATGCCGTTCTGCGGGTCCCGGCCGGTCGCGAACGCGTTGGGCGCGGTGTCGTCGATGACGTACACCTTGGGCTTGGGGATGCCCGCCGCGATCGCCATCTCCTCGGCGACGTTGCTGAGCACCTGGTCCTCCTCCTTGGTCGCCTCCCTCGCGCCGCTGATGCCGAGGACGATCGACGGCCCGGAGAAGGTGGCCACCAGCGCCAGCACGACGCCCAGGAGGGCCGCGCCGGCGGCGCCGATCGGCCACTGGGACGCGTCGTAGTAGCCGGTGATCGCCGCGCCGAGCGCCGTGAGCAGCACCACGAGCAGCGAGGCGTACAGCACGCTGGCCCGCTTGTTGGCGGCGATCTGTTCCGGGATCGTTCGCATCATCTGTTAGGTACGACGCGCGGCCGGGCGGATCGGTTGGGCCGCCCGGCCGCGACGGTTCTTCCCCCGACGGGTCAGCCGTTCTTCCTCGCGAAGTCGTCCATGTACTCGGCCAGCACGCGGCATCCCTCCTCGGGGAACGCGTTGTAGATGCTGGCCCGGCACCCGCCGACCGACCGGTGGCCCTTGAGCCCGTCCAGCTTGTGCTTCTTGGCTCCCTCCAGGAACGCCTTGGTGAGCTCCTCGCTGGGCAGCGTGAAGGTCACGTTCATCAGCGAGCGGCACTCCTTCTGCGCGTGGCCCTTGTAGAAGCCTCCCGAACGGTCGATCGCGTCGTACACGATCGCCGCCTTGCGGCGGTTGCGCTCCAGCGCGGCCTGCAGCCCGCCGTTCTTCAGCAGGTGCTGGTACACCAGCCCGCAGATGTAGATGCACCAGCAGGGCGGGGTGTTGTAGAGGCTGGCGTTCTCCGCTTGGAGCCGATAGTCGAGCATCGGGTGGAAGTTCTCCGGGGTCCGCGCCAGCAGGTCCTCGCGGAGGATCACCACGGTCACGCCCGCCGGCCCCATGTTCTTCTGGGCGCCGGCGTAGATCAGGGCGTACTTGGTCACGTCCACCGGCCTGGAGAGGATGTCGCTGGACATGTCGCAGACCACGGGGGCCGGCAGGTCCGGGTCCGACTGGAACTCCACTCCCTGGATGGTCTCGTTGCTGGTCACGTGGATGTATGCGGCGCCCTCGGTGAAGGAGAGCCCACCGAGGTCGGGGAGCCGGTCGTAGTTGGTCTCCTTACCGTCCCAGACGCACCGGGCCGATCCCACGAGCTTGGCGGCCTGCAGCGCCTTCTTGCCCCAGGAGCCGGTGACCACGTAGTCCGCGGTGTCTCCGGGGTGCAGAAGGTTCATCGGCACCATGGAGAACTGCAGGCTGGCGCCGCCCTGCAGAAAGAGCACCTTGTAGTTCTCCGGAATGCCCAGAAGGGCGCGCAGGTCGGCTTCGGCCTGGTCGATGATGCTCTGGAACGCCTTGCCCCGGTGGCTCATCTCCATGACGCTCATGCCGCAGCCCTTCCAGTTCAAAAGGTCGGCTTGGGCCTCTTGGAGCACCTCGACGGGGAGCACGCTGGGACCAGCCGAGAAGTTGAACACGCGGTCCTGGATGTCGCCCATGGGGGCGTTTTACCCCAAGGAGTCAGGCCAGCCCGAAGAAGCGGCGGGCGTTGGCCGTGGTGGTCTCGGCGGCCTCCTCGGGGCCGATGCCCCACACCTCGGCGAGCTTGGCATTCACCAGCGGAAGCCATGCGGGGCTGTTTGGCTTGCCCCGGTGCGGCTCGGGGGCCAGGAACGGGCTGTCGGTCTCCAGCACCACGCGCTCCCGCGGAAGCGAGGCCACCAGCTCCCGAAGCTCCGCGTTGCGCCGGTAGGTCAGCGGGCCGTCGAAGCCGAGCAGGGCGCCCAGGGCCAGCGCGCGACGGGCGTCCGCGGCGTCGCCGGAGAAGCAGTGCAGCAGGACGGGCGGCGGGGCGTCCAGGCTCTGGAGCAGGCCCAGAAGGTCGGGGTGCGCGTCGCGGCAGTGCAGCACGGCCGGCAGCTCGAGGTCCGCCGCCAGGTGGAGCTGCTCCAGCAGGCACTCGCGCTGGACCTCCGCCGGCGCGGTCATCCAGTGGTAGTCCAGGCCGCACTCTCCCCAGGCGATGACCTTGGGGTGCTTGGCCAGGTCCACCAGCTCCTTGGCGACGGGGCGGCCCCACGACGCGGCCTCGTTGGGGTGAAGTCCTACGCTGGCGTACACGCCCTCCCAACGGTCGGCGATCTCCACCGCCAGGCGACTGGAAGGGAGGTCGATCCCCACCACCAGCATCTCGGTGACGCCGGTGGCGTAGGCCGCCTCGATCGCCTCGTCCGGCTCGGGGAAGGCGTCGGCCATGTTCAGGTGGCAGTGGGTGTCGAACAGCCGCATGCCTTCAGTATCCCAGCATCCGCTCGGCCTGGCGCTCGCAATCGTGCAGCGCCTCCTGCAGCTCCAGCCGGATGCGCTCCAGGGTCTCCGCGTCGGCGTCGGGCGGCACTGTGATCGCCCGGCCGATCACCACCACCGCCTTGCCGAAGGGGATCGGGATCAGGTAGCGGTCCCACGACTTCACGAGGATCCGCGGGCGGCACGACACTCCCAGCGGCACGAGCGGCCTTCCGGACTTGTGGGCCAGGAAGACGATCCCCTCCTGCACCACGCCGCTGGGGCCGCGGGGCCCGTCGGGGGTGAGGGCAAGCGTCGCGCCGCTCTTGAGGGCCCGGATGGCCTCCACCGCCGCCCGCGCGCCTCCCCGGCCGGTGCTGCCGCGGATGATGTCGTAGCCGAGCTTGCGGTAGATCGTCGCCTGCATCTCGCCGTCGCGGCTGTGGCTGATGATCACGGCCACGCGCGTCTTCCAGATCTTTCGGCCGGCAGGGATCACGGTGCGGCCGTGCCACATGCAGGGGATCGCCGGGGTTCCCGGCTCCAGAGACCCCTCCAGGCGCACGATGCGCAGACGGAGGGGCCCGACCAGCAGGCGCAGGACGTAGTACAGGATGGTCCCGAGGATCCTGGGCTTGGCCTCGTGCCACCGGCGCTTCATCCCAGCATCCCCCTCAGGCGGGCGCGCTCGGTCACGGGGTGCACGGGGAAGTCGTGGACGAGCCGGGTCAGCCACGGTCCGCCCCTCTCGCTCAGTGCCAAGGCGAACAGCGCCTCGGGCAACTGCGGGTCGTCGGCTGGACCCTCGGCGACGCTGCGCCACAGGGCCGCGGAGACGTCGGGGTCGGTGTCGCGGAAGCGGTCGGCGAGCATCATCCGCCTCAGGCTGGGCAGGGCACCGAGGGCGCCCAGGCGCCCGAGCCGACGCAGCGGGTCGGCCTGGAGGCTCTCGGGCAGAACGTCGATCAGCCGGAGCAGCGCGTCGCGCTCCTGGTCCGCGTCGCCGAGGCTGTGGGCGGCCTCGGCCAGCCGGCGCAGCGCGCTGGGGTCGTCCGGGTGTCTCCGGAGCATCTCCCGCGCGGCCTGCAGCACCGCGAACGGGCCACGGTCGTTCAGGCGTTCCAACGCCTCGTGGCCGAACTGAACCTCCGCCAGCCTGGGCAGGCGCAGGGCGAAGCCGAACCCCAACCCCGCCGCGAAGCCGCCGAGATGGGCCCAATAGGAGGTTCCGCCGGCCGGCCCCGCGCCGCCCAGCCCCTGCAGCAACACCCAGGCGCCCGCGAGCCAGCCCAGCGGAACCCCGCGGCCCGGGACGACCGGCACCCGGAGCGCGGAGTAGCGCAGCGCGTAGCAGCCGAGCACCGCCGCCACGCAGGCGCTGGCGCCGACCAGAGGCTCCGGCGTTCGGGACAGCCCATGGTGCAGGGCGTACCCGGCCAGCCCTCCGGAAAGGTAGACCAGCAGAAAGCGCAGGCTTCCCGCCGCAAACTCGACGGCTGGACCGACCGCCGCCAGGAACACCACGTTCGACCCGAGGTGCAGGAGGTCGCGGTGGAGGAACATCGCCGACAGCCAGCCTCCCGGCCCCGGCCTCCAGGCGTCGACGATGCCCGGGGCGAGGAGTTCGGCGAACGCCGCCGCGAGGTTCGCGCCCACGAGCAGCAGCGTCGCGGCCGGGACCCGTTGTTGGCGGCTCACTCCTCGTCGTAGTCTTCTTCGCGGATGTCGACGTTCACGTAGGTCTCCTGAACGTCGTCCAGATCCTCGAGGGCGTCCAGCAGCTTCAGCAGCTTCCTCATCTCCTCCGGGCCGGGCTGCACCTTGTTGGTGGCCACGTAGTTCAGTCCGACCTCGCTGGCCTTGAACCCGGCCTGCTCCAGAGCCTCGTTGCAGCGGTGCAGGTTCTCGACTGCGGTGGTGACGACGAACTCGTCGTCTTCGCGGGACACGTCCTCGGCGCCCCCCTCGAGCGCGGCGAGGGTCAGGGCGTCCTCGTCCACTCCTTCTGCGGGAAGGGTGATCTCTCCGACGTGCTTGAACTGCCACGCCACCGATCCGTTCTCAGCCAGGTTGCCGCCGTGCTTGCTGAAGGCGTGCCGGACCTCGCTCACGGTGCGGTTGCGGTTCTCGGTGTAGCACTCCAGCAGGATGGCGGCGCCGCCGGGGCCGTAGCCCTCGTAGGTGACCTCCTCGTAGTTGGCACCCTCGATCTCGCCCGTGCCGCGCTGGATGGAGCGCTTGATGTTGTCCGCCGGCATGGAGTTCTCGCGGGCCTTGGCGATCGCGAGGCGAAGGCGCGGGTTGGTGTCTGGGTCTCCCCCGCCGAGCTTGGCCGCCACGATGATCTCCTTGCTCAGCTTGGTGAAGATCTTCCCGCGGATCGCGTCCTGCTTGCCCTTTCGGATCCGGATGTTCTTCCACTTGGAATGGCCTGCCATGGGCTCTATTGTGGCACCTCCCGGCCACCCTGCCCGGAGGCGCGAAAAAAAGGGGCCGCCCTTCGGCGCGGCCCCACGAGCTCCTGGTCGTTATCGCCTCGTCCTCAGTCCCGGAACACGGTCACCCGGTTCTCTTCCTTCGGCGTAGGATCGGGCTTACGGATTTCAATACTTTGTCGGTTGGTGAAGCGGAATTCTAGACCCGTCTGGCGGCAAATCAGGTCCAGCGCGTACTTGATCGAGGTGTCGATCAGGAAGGCGTCCATCCTCCAGTTCGGCACGCTGTCGGCCACCTCGATGCGCACGCCGGTCTGGTCGGAGATCGCCTTGAACACGTCGCGGATGGGCGCCTTGCTGAGGCGCGTGGTGAACCGCTTGTTCAGGACGGTGGTCGGCAGCGTTCCGACGGGCTCCGGCTTCTTGACGGGAGCCGGCGGCAGCGGCTTCTCCTCCGGCTGAACCGGAGCCGGCTTCTCCGGCGCCAGCTGCCTCTTGGGAGAGACGAACGTGATGCCGTTCTGAACGCGGTACTCCAGGTTAGCCTGCTTGCAGACGATCTCCAAAGCCTCCTCCAGCTCGACGTCCTTGAGCGACAGGTACAGCACGAAGCGCACGCCCGGCTCGAGGACGTAGTCTCTGCCCGCCTGCTGGAACATCTGGTGGATGACCGAACGGACGTCCTCGCCGCGCGCCGAGACGCTCACCTTGGGCGGTGCGGCGGGCGGGTTCGCGGGCGGTTGGCCGTCGGCCAGGGCCGCACCGGCCAGGGCGAGAAGGGCAACCATCAGGATCGGGGTCTTCATCGGGGTTCCTCCACAATTCGGGTCACGGCTGGATCGGGCGGCCTTGCTCATCGTACAGGCGCAGCGTGGGCGCCGGCCTGTTCTGGGCTCGGACGGTGCTTCTCGCGGCAGGCCGCCGGGGCGCGCGCGGGCGCTCCGTGGTCGGCCGCTGCTCCGCCGGGCGGGAGTCCGAGGCGGCCGTCGGCCGCGCGTGGGGCGGGGTTTCGAGACTCGGCTCTCGGGTCGGCGCGGTGGCTTCGGCGTTCTCGGAGGCTGGCTGGGTCGCCTCCGCGGGCTCGTCCGCGGGGGGGGCGGGGGGCGCCTCCGGCTGCAGGGCCTCTCGGTCGATCGGCTCGTCCATCGACGGCACGTAGATCGTCGGGAAGGAGGCGGCCGGCGTTTCCGATTGCGCGGCCGTGCGGGTGACGGTTCGAGGGGCGGCCTCGCCGGACGGTTCGGCATCGGGCGGCTCGAGCCGGGGCCCGAGCAGGGCGGTGGGGTCCTTGGCGACGAAGCTCATGGCCACCAGCACGCCTGCCAGAGCCAGCGAGTAGGCGACGGTCTTCCAAGGGAAGGGGGCCGCCGCGGGCGGGGTTGCGACGGCGGCCTTGCGGGGTGCTTCGGACATCGGGCGCGGGTTGGAGGGGCGTGCCTGCGCCGGCCGCTCGGTGGTGGCCGACGGCTTCTGCGCTGCGTCCGTGCCTGGCTCCTTCCGACCGTTGGCGAGCGCTTGGAGCTCCGCCTTGCGTCCGGCGAGCTCCGCTCTGCATTCGGGGCATCGTCCGATGTGAGCTTCCAGTTGCGCCATCATGTCGGGCGGAAGGAGCTCGCCCTTGAGGAATCGGCCGATTTGGAGCCTCGCGATCTGGCACTCGACGTTTTGAACCGGCATCTCTACCAATCCACTTCAGGTTTGCGGGCGAAACGCGGATTCCACCCAGTAGGATTGTCGGGTGGCGGAGGGCTTTCTTTAGGGGTCGCCGAGAGATCTCTCTGGGAAACCCCCTCCGACCTGGGAGTGAGATGTGGAAGGTGATCGTTTCGATGCTCGCGCTCGCCGGGGTGGCGTCGGTGTCCGCTGAGGCCCCGAAGCTGCGGACGCGGTGGGCCGCCAAGGTGGACCAGGCCGCGCCGTGGCCCGAATACCCCCGCCCCACGATGGTGCGGAAGGAGTGGCTGAATCTGAACGGGCCGTGGGATTTCGCCATCAGCGATCGGTCGGCCACGGCGCCGCCGACGATGGACCGCCGGATCCTGGTGCCGTTCGCCGTCGAGAGCCATCTGAGCGGCGTGGGGCTGATCCCCACCGAGAATCAGCGGGTCTGGTACCGGCGCAAGGTGGCGATCCCTGCCTCCTGGCGCGGCAAGCGGGTGCTGCTGCACTTCGGCGCGTCGGACTGGGAGACCCGCGTTTGGGTCAACGGCGTTCTCGTCGGGGAGCACTGCGGCGGCTACGACGGCTTCTCGTTCGACGTGACCGAGGCGCTGGCCAAGGGAGATGCCGAGGCCGAGATCCTCGCGACCGTGTGGGACCCAACCGACGCCGGACCGCAGGCCCGAGGCAAGCAGGTTCGACGTCCGGAGGGCATTTTCTACACTCCGGTGACCGGCCTGTGGCAGACCGTGTGGATGGAGCCCGTGCCGGAGACCTCGGTCGAGTCGTACAGGGCGGTGCCGGATGTGGACCGATCGGAGCTGAGGCTGGAGGTCCGCCTCTCCGGTCCGCGAGAGGGCGTGCTCGTCAGGGCCGAGGCGCTGGACGGCCGCACGGTGGCGGCGAGGGCCGAGGCGCCCGCCGGCCGGCCTCTCGGCCTAAGGCTGGATGGCCCCAAGCTCTGGTCGCCCGATCGGCCGTTCCTCTACGGGCTGCGCATCCAAATCCTGAGGAACGGCAGAGTCGTGGACCGGGTCGAGGGCTACTTCGGCATGAGGAAGGTCGAGGTCGGGAAGGCCCCGGACGGCAAGGCGCGGATCCTGCTGAACGGCAAGCCGCTGTTCCTCGTCGGGTTCCTGGACCAAGGCTACTGGCCGGACGGCCTGTACACCGCGCCCACCGAGGAGGCCCTGCGCTTCGACATCGAGGCGACCAAGCGGCTGGGGATGAACCTGGCCCGCAAGCACGTGAAGGTGGAGCCGGAGAGGTGGTACCACCTGTGCGACAAGCTGGGTCTGGCGGTGTTCCAAGACATGCCATCCGGTTTCGGAGCGCGGCCGATGCCGGAAGCCGACCAGAGACAGTTCGAGGCCGAACTCGAAAGGATGGTCGAGGGCAGGTTCAACCATCCTTCGATCCTGATGTGGGTGGTGTTCAACGAGGGCTGGGGCCAGTACGACACGGAGCGCCTCACCGAGCGCGTGAAGCGCCTCGATCCCACCCGTCTGGTGAACAACGCCTCCGGCTGGACCGACCACAAGGTCGGCGACGTTGTGGACATCCACGTGTATCCCGGCCCCCAGGCGCCTGCCCCGGAGGCCCGCCGGGCGGCCGTTCTGGGCGAGTTCGGCGGACTCGGTCTTCCCGTTCCGGGGCACATGTGGCAGGAGCGGGGCAACTGGGGCTACCAGTCCTTCGAGGACCGCGAGGCGCTGACGCGCCGGGCCGTGGAGCTCTTCGAGCAGCTCCGTCCGCTGATCGCCGACCCCGGGCTTTCGGCGGCGGTGTACACGCAGACGACGGACGTGGAGATCGAGGCCAACGGGTTCTACACGTACGACCGGGAGGTTCTCAAGGTGGACGCCGCGAGGGTTCGCAGGGCCATACGGGCTCTCTTCGGGCCCGCGCCGGAGATTCGGACCGTGGTGCCGGACTCGCAGCTTGAGGGCTTGGAGTGGCGGTGGACCTCGAAGCGCCCGCCGGAGAACTGGTTCGAACCCTCGTTCGACGACTCCTCGTGGAGGCTGGGCAAGGCGGGCTTCGGGACGACGGGCACCCCCGGGGCCGTCGTGAGGACCGTCTGGAACGGAAGCGAGCTCTGGATCCGAAGGACCTTCGACGTGGCGGAAACCGTGCGCCTGCGCCGCCCGACCCTGCGCATCCACCACGACGAGGACTGCGAGGTGTACTTGGACGGCAAGCTGGTGGCCTCGCTGAAGGGCTACACCGTGGGATACACGCTCGTGCCGCTGCAGGCCGCGGGGCTCGGCACCCTGCGGAAGGGCAGGCACACGCTCGCGGTGAGGGTGCGCAACACGACGGGTGGGCAATACATCGATGTGGGGATCGTGGACCTGATCGCGCTCCCCGAGAAATCCAAGGAGCAGGGACGATGAGACACTGGGTTGCTTGGGCCGCGGCGGCGGCCGTGGCATGGTCGGCGGGCTGCGGCCCGAAGAGCGAGGGGCCTCAGGGCGCCAGCGACGCGGCGAAAGCCGGCGGCGGGAAGAAGATCGTCGTCGGCTTCAGCCAGATCGGCGCCGAGAGCGGCTGGAGGACGGCGGAGACGCAGTCGATCCGCGACGAGGCCGCCAAGCGCGGCGTGGAGCTGAAGTTCAGCGACGCTCAGCAGAAGCAGGAGAACCAGATCAAGGCGATCCGCAGCTTCCTGGCTCAGAAGGTCGACGCGATCATCCTGGCGCCGGTCGTGGAGACGGGCTGGGACGCGGTGCTCAGAGAGGCCAAGGACGCCGGAGTGCCCGTGGTGCTCGTGGACCGGGGCGTCAAGGTGCAGGACGACTCGCTCTACGCCACCCTGATCGCCTCGGACTTCGTGGCCGAGGGGAGGATGGCGGGCGAGTGGCTCGCGGAGCAGACCAAGGACCGGCCGGAAGCCGAGATCGGGATCGCCGAGCTGCAGGGAACGCCGGGAGCGGCGCCCGCCATCGACCGGAAGAAGGGCTTCGAGCAAGGGATCGCCAAGAACCCGAAGCTGAAGATCGTGCTCTCGCAGTCCGGCGACTTCACCCGCGCCAAGGGCAAGGAGGCGATGGAGGCCTTCCTGAAGTCGGGCAAGAAGTTCGGGGCGGTGTTCGCGCACAACGACGACATGGCCCTGGGGGCGATCCAGGCGATCGAGGAGGCGGGTCTGAAGCCGGGCAAGGACCTGCTGATCGTGTCGATCGACGGCGTGCGGGACGCCTTCCAGGCGCTGATCGACGGGAAGCTGAACCTGACCGTCGAGTGCAACCCTCTGCTCGGCCCGATGGCCTTCGACGCCGTCGAGGCGGCGCTGGCGGGCAAGGATCTGCCCAAGTGGACCGTGGTGCAGGACCGCATGTTCGACCGGGAGGCGGCCCAGAGGGAGTTCGCGAACCGCAAGTACTGAGCGGCGGAGCTAGGCCAGGAGCGTGCGGACCACCGAGATCACGCGCTCCTGGTCCTCATCCGTCATCTTGGTGTACAGCGGCAGGCTGACTGCCCCGCGGAACGCCTCGGTGGCGTTGGGGAAGTCCTCCGGCTTCAGGCCGTAGGTGTCCCTCCAGTAGGGGTGCAGGTGCAGCGGGATGAAGTGCACGCTGCATCCGACTCCCATCTCCGAGGCCCGGCGGATGAACTCGTCGCGCCCGATGCCGGCCTCCGGCTTGATCCGCACCACGTACAGGTGCCAGGCGTGCGTGTCGCCCTCCGGCGCGTGCGCGGGCAGGATCAGCGGCAGGTCCGCGAACGCCTCGTCGTAGCGCCGAGCCATGGCCTCGCGGCGCTTCTGAAACCGGACGAGCTTGGCCAGCTGGTGGATGCCGATGGCCGCCGCCAAGTCGGTCATGTTGTACTTGTAGCCGGGCGCGACCACCTCGTAGTACCAGGCGGGCTTGTCCGACGTGTAGCGCGCGAAGGCGTCCCGATCGATGCCGTGGAGTCGCATCGTGCGGCAGCGACTGGCGGTGTCGTCGCATCGGGTCACGATCATCCCGCCCTCGCCGGTCGCCAGCGTCTTGGTGGCGTAGAAGCTGAACACGGCCACGTCGCTGTCCAGCGTGCCGATCAGCCGGCCCTTGTAGGTGGTCGGCAGGCTGTGGGCGGCGTCCTCGAGCACGCGGAGACCGTGCCGGAAGGCCACCCGGAGGATCGGGTCCATGTCGCAGGCCAGCCCGGCGAAGTGCACGGGCTCGATCACCTTGGTGCGGGGCGTGACCTTGGCCTCGATGCCCGCCGGGTCGATGTTCAGGGTGACGGGGTCGATGTCCACGAACACCGGGTGTGCGCCCAGATAGCGGACGACCTCGGCCGTGGCCGTGAAGGTGTACGGGGTGGTGATGACCTCGTCTTCCGGCCCGACTCCCATCGCCTCGAGGGCCAGGTGCAGGCCCGCCGTCGCGGAGTTGACCGCGATCGCGTGGGAGCCGCCCATGAGCTCCGAGAACAGCTCCTCGAACCGCTTCGTCTTCGGGCCGGTGGTCAGCCAGCCGGAGCGGAGCGCGTCGACGACCTCGGCGATCTCCTCCTCGCCGATGTCGGGAAGGGCGAACGGCAGGAACGGCATACTCTCCGAGCCTACCGGATGGAGGACAATCGGGGCG
>CALGMO010000100.1 GCA_937961665.1 uncultured Fimbriimonadaceae bacterium | reverse complement strand
GCAGGATGCGGCGCCCCGTCCCGCGTCTTGCTCCAGCGAAGTCTACGGACCGACCCTCGACGGCAGGATGCGCACCCGTCGGTTCGGCTCGACGCCGACTCCCTCCGAGGCGAGGCGGCGGGCCTGCACCATCTGGAACTGGAGCCGGCGGATGGATGCGGGCCTGGGAGCCAGCTCGACGGGCTTCCCGGTCTGTTGCACGACCTCGATCGCCGACAGGACCTCGTCCATCGCCTCGCTCTCCAGGTCCTGAGCGGGAGCCGGGCCGGCCAAAAGCTCGTCCAGCGCGGCGGCGATCTGGCTGAAGGTGTTGGACTTCACGACGACCGTTGGCAACGATGGGCCGGGCAGGTCGCGCAGCCTGCGGCTGCCCCCTTGGAAGGCCGAACGAATCGCCATCACCGCATCGGCCTGCCGGGAGTCCGTCGCGACGACCGCCGGGGCCCGCTTCTCGCGGATCGCCCGCTCGAGCCTCGTCCGGGCGATGCCGTAAGGGAAGATGCGCAGCAGGCCCGTCGCTCGGCGCTCCTGTGCCGCCGGCGTCGGCTGGTCCAGGTCGGCGGCCGTCTCTTCTCGAACCTCCACCCGGTGGATGGAGGGAACCGGCTTGTTGAAGCCCGGATCGGCCAAGTCCGGAGCCGCTTCCTTCTGAAGCACCTCGACGCTGCCGGCGCCGGTGCGGGCGCGGATCTCCGGCCGCGGGGGCACGCCCCGCAGGATCAGGTCGACGGTCTTCTGCACGTTGTGGTGCACCGCCATGCGATCGAAGTCGATCAGCTCGACCACCACGTCGAAGGTGGGCGGCGCCTTCCGTTCCAGCACGGTCTTCTGGGTGCCGCGCTTGCGGGCCTCGTCGTCCGAGAGCGTCACGGCCTGGATGCCCCCGATCAGGTCGCACAGCGTCGGGTTGAGCATCAGGTTCTCGAGGGTCTGCCCGTGCGCCGTGGCGACCAGCTGCACGCCGCGCTCGGCGATCGTGCGGGCCGCCATCGCCTCGGCCTCGGTGCCGATCTCGTCGATCACGATCACCTCGGGCATGTGGTTCTCCACGGCCTCGATCATCACCTGGTGCTGCTCCGGCGCGGACCGAACCTGCATGCGGCGGGCCGAGCCGATGCCTGGATGGGGGATGTCGCCGTCGCCGGCGATCTCGTTGGACGTGTCGACGATCACCACGCGCTTGCCGACCTCGTCGGCGAGCACCCGGGCGATTTCGCGCAGCTTCGTGGTCTTTCCGATGCCCGGCTTGCCGAGCAACAGAATCGACTGACCCGAACGCACGATGTCGTCCATGATGTCGATCGTGCCCTCCAAGGCGCGGCCGACGCGGCACGTCAGTCCGACGATCTTTCCGCGCCGATTCCGGATGCAGCTGATGCGGTGCAGGGTCCGTTCGATGCCGGCCCGGTTGTCCGAGCCGAAGTCTCCGATGCTCCGCACGACGAAGTCGATGTCGCTCTCGGAGACGATGAGGTCGCTCATGCGGTCGGCGCGGTCCCGATAGCGGGCCTCCGCGGGTCGGCCGTAATCCAGCACGACCTCGACGAGCGATTCCAAGTTGTTGGCGGCCTCCAGGCGCTCTCGCACAGCCGTCGGGAGGATCGCCAAGAACTCCCTCAGGCCGCTGGTCAATGGACTCATATGGAACTCTCAGGCGGGGAGCTTCCCCTATGGAAAGGACGCTTCGGCGGCAGCGTACGGATCAAAGGTCCTTTAGGGTTACGTTAAGGTCTCGCGTCTTTCCTCTCGACCACAGACGAACGCTCACCGTGTCTCCCGGGCGCTTGTCGGCCAGGGCGACCGTCAGGTCTGTGGGCTCGTCCATGCGCTTGCCGTTCACTTCCAGAAGGACGTCGAGCGGGCCGAACGGTCCCGGCCCCACAGCCTCGCGGATCAGCAGGCCGTGGTCCGGAGGTTCGACGCCCAGCTCTTGGGCGATGACGCGTCGGACCCGGGGCACAGCCAGCAGGCCTCCTTGCGGATAGACCACCACTCCGAGGCTCCCGTAGCGGACGCGTCCGAAGCGCACGATGTCGGACACGATCCGCTTGGCCCGGTCGATCGGGATCGCGAAGCCGATGCCGACGTTCCCGCCGTTCGGAGTGATGATCGCCGAGTTGATGCCCACCACCTCGCCGCTCGCGTTGGCGAGCGCTCCGCCGGAGTTGCCCTGGTTGATGGCGGCGTCGGTCTGAATGGCGTCCAACAGGACGGTGCGGCCGCCCAGCGCGAGAGTTCGGCCCTTGTTGCTCACGATCCCGGCGCTCACGGTGTTGTCGTAGCCCAAGGGATTGCCGACGGCGATCACCCACTCGCCGACCTCCAGCGTCGAGCTGGAACCCAGCACCGCGGGCACGAGGTTGGGAGCGTCGATCTTGAGCACCGCCAGGTCCGAGCGAGGATCGGTGCCTACGACCTTTGCGTCCATGACCCGCCTGTCCGGCAGACGCACCTGCACCACGTCGGCGTCCTCCACCACGTGGTTGTTCGTGAGGATGTAGCCGTCTTTGCTGATGATCACGCCGGAGCCGGTGCCGGTGGGCCGCACGCGCACCTCCTCGGACCAGAAGTTGACGAAGCGCTCCAACCGATCCACGCTGACGACGGCGGGCATCACGCGCCGAACCGCCGCGCGGAAGTCGAACGGCGCGGCGACCGTCTGGGCGGCGACGCCCGGCGAGGCCTCCCACTCGAACGTGGGAAGGCCGCGGCTCTGCAGCGCGCGGTTCGCCGAGAACAGGACCCAAGCGACCGCCACTCCGATCGCTGCGCCGAAGAGAGCGTAGGCAAGCCTTCTCATGGTGTGTTCGCGTCTGGGCACGGGGAGAGGTTCTCCCCCCATTATGGAACGTTCCTCCGACCTCGCGGGCTCCCGTGAGACGTCTGGGCAGGCAGGTAGAATCCAACCCGTGGAGGCAGCCTTGCCGAGCCTGGTGGGTCTGACGACGGCCGAGATCGCGCAGGCGGCTCTGGCCGGGCGCGACGACGCACGCTGGCGAGCCAAGCAGATCGCTCACTGGATCTATCGCAAGGGTGCCACGGACTTCTCGGCGATGCTGGACCTGCCCGCGGCTCTCCGCCACGAGCTGGCGGGTCGGTTCCGAGTGCAGCCTCTGGCGGTGGCGGACCACCGCGTCTCGAGGGACGGTACCCAGAAGCTCCTGGTGCATTCCGGCGACGGCGAGGTTTTCGAGGCGGTGGTCTTCCCCACGCGGGAGAGGGTGAGTTGCTGCCTCAGCTCCCAGGTGGGTTGTCCCATGGGCTGCAGGTTCTGCGCGACGGGCTTGGGCGGCTACGACAGAGACCTGACGGCGGGCGAGATCGTCGCGGAGTATTTGGCTCTGCAGCGGCTCGTGGATCGGAGGATCAGCCACGTCGTGTTCATGGGCATGGGCGAGCCGTTGCTCAACTACGGCAACGTGCTCCGGGCGATCCGCCTGCTCCACGACGAGGTGGGTCTCAGCTATCGGCACATCACCGTGTCGACCGTAGGCATCCTCCCGGGCATGGTTCGGCTCGCCGAGGAGGGCCTGCCGATCCACCTAGCTTTGTCTCTGCACTCGCCGTTCGACGAGATCCGTGGCAAGCTGATGCCGGTCAACCAGAAGTGGAAGGTCTCGGAGGTGCTGTCGGCCCTGAGGCGGTACGTGGCGGCCACCGGGCGCAAGGCGACCGTGGAGTACCTGTTGCTGGACGGCATCACCGACACGCCCGAACAGGCGGAAGAGCTGGCGCGCCTCGTTCGCGGAATGCCCTGCGTGGTGAACCTGATTCCGTTCAACCACGTCGACACGGAGCAGGGTTTCGCCCGGCCGAAGAGGGAGGCTGTTCGCGAGTTCCGGCGCCGGCTCGAGGCCGCTGGCGTGAACGTGACGCAGCGCGTCGAGAGGGGGCACGACATCGCCGCCGCCTGCGGGCAGCTTGCGGGCCGCCACACAGGGAGGCTGGCTCGAAGGAGGTTCCGATCCGAACTGCCGGTGTCGCCGTCGTGATCTGCGGGCTCGCGGTCGGTTGCGCCGCGCCTCAGCCGCCGAAGAGAGAAAGGCCGGCCCCCGAACCGAGATCGATGGAGGCCTCCCGAGGAGAGCTGGCCCGGACCGACCCTGGAACGGGCCGAAAGCTATGGACCGTCCAATGGTCCAAGGCCTCGCTGGACTACGGAGCCGATGGCTCCTTCGGCGGAACCATGGTCGGGGTCCGGGGAGTCCTCTTCGGGAGAAGCGGCGAGAGGAGCCTCTTCGAAGCGGATCGGGCGGAGGCTCGTCAGAAGGAGGATTGGCTGAAGCTCTCCGGCCGCGTGCGTCTTCAGGCTCAGGATCCTCCGTCGAGCCTCCGATGCGACGAGGTTCTGTGGGACGCCGCCGCGGGCACGGTCAAGGCCCGGGGCGGGGTGGTTCTGGAGACAGCGGCCTACTCCGTCGGTCCGTTCCCGGAACTGTGGGCTACGCCGGACTTGACCTACTTCAGCACGCCGGACTTGTTCGAGGCGGGGCGCGGAGGCAAGGAGCGTTGGAACAAGCGATGAAAGCACGACTCGCGACGATCGCAATCGCTGCCCTGTTGCTGACGGGGTTCCAGGGCCAAAGGATCGTGTTCCGAGACAAGGGGGGCACGATGGAGGTGACGGGCTTCGTCAGCTGGTCCACCCGTCGCCTGGAGGGCAACCGGCTGGCCTTCCTTGGGATCGGGCAGCCCGTGGTGGCCAAGTGGTCCCGGCAGGCGATGGAGGCGCGGGCGAACAGGATCGAGGGGTTGGTAGTGCGCCAGGGGGAGGCGTTCGAGCTGGTGTCGGCCGACCTGTCGGGCCAGGTGCGGGCCACCTTCCAGCGCGGCTCGGCGCAGAGCCCGCCGACCGCCCTGCGCGTGGAGAGCGGGAGCGCGTCCTACTCGTCGGCGAGTTCGCAGCTTCGGCTGACGGGCGGAGTGCGCCTCACTCAAGAGGAGCCGGTGCGCAGACAGTCGTTCGACATCCGCGGCCAGAGCGCGACGGCGGCCCTCGCTTCAGTGGCGGGAGGCCGCCCGACCGAGGCAGTGAAGACGCTCGAGGTGGAGGGAGGCGTGCGGTTCCGGTTCGCCAGGCAGGGCGACGCGGGTCTCGACTTGGACGGAACCTCGGACCGCCTGTCCTACGACTCTGACCAAGGCTTGCTCGTGCTGGTCGGCAACGTTCACCTGCGCGGCGAGGACCTCTTCTACGGGGGCGAGGCCTGGGCCAACAAGGCGACGATCCGCATGGATGCGGCCAAGAACCCGACCAGTGTGGAGCTGGAGGGCTCGCCCGCCGAGTCCGCGGTTCGACGGAAGGCGGCGGCTGGGCGATGAGGATCCGGGCGGAAGGGCTGGTGAAGCGGTACCGCGGGCGCACGGTCGTCCGGGATGTGAGCTTCACGGTGGAGCAGGGCGAGATCGTCGGTCTTTTGGGCCCGAACGGAGCGGGGAAGACGACGACGTTCTACATGGTGGTGGGCTTGGTTCGGCCCGACGGGGGCCGGGTGTTCTTGGACGACAGGGACATCACGCGGCTTCCCATGTATCTTCGGGCGCGCGCCGGGATCGGCTATCTGGCGCAGGAGCCGAGCGTCTTCCGCCGCCTGACCGTCGCCGACAACATCCGCCTCGCTCTGGAGGCCCGCGGTTTCCCGCGATCCGAGATGCCGGAGCGGATTCGGGCGCTCGCCGAGGAATTGCACGTGGAGCGGCTGCTCGACGTTCCGGCCACGGTGCTCTCCGGCGGCGAGCGACGCAGAGTGGAGGTTGCGCGGGCGCTGGCCTCCGACCCGAAGTTCATCCTGCTGGACGAACCGTTCACCGGCATCGATCCGGTCACGATCGAGGAGATCCAGGAGATCATCTTCCGTCTGAAGAGCCGGAACATCGGCATCCTCATCACCGACCACAACGTGGGGGCGACGCTCCGCATCACCGACCGCAACTACATCCTGATCGACGGCAGGATCATCGCCCAGGGGGATGCCACCGAGGTCGCGGCCGACCCGCTCGTGCGGAAGCACTATCTCGGCAGACAGTTCGCGACAGAGGTGGCGGAGATCGACGAGGCGGCCAACGAGCCGATCGCCGCGCCGCAGGCCGAGGGCTACGCGGAGGACGTGGAGAGTTGAGTCGGCTCTGGGTGCTCGTCCTGCGGGAGCTGATCGGACCCTGGGCCTTCGGGGTGGCGATCTTCACCGCCCTGATCATGACCATCCTGTATCTGTTCCAGGTCACGGAGTACCTAGCCCAGGGCGTCGAGCCGGGCACCGTGCTGGAGATGACCGTGCTCTTCCTGCCGGGCGTGTTGGCCAAAACGTTCGCGATGGCGGCGCTGCTGGCCTCCCTGCAGGCTTTCGGCCGGCTCAGCGGAGACAGCGAGGTGGTGGCGATGCGGGCCGCCGGCCTGAGCCTGGGCAGGATCATGATGCCGGTCGCCGCCTTCGGGCTCGCCGTAGCGGTGGCGACCTTCCTGCTGAACGAGTTCGTCGTCCCCTCGGCCACCCTGCGGGCCGAGACGCTCAAGGAGGAGATCGTCAAGCAGATCCGCTCGGACCGCCTGCGCCCGCTCGGATATCCGGTGTTCGAAAAGGGCGTGTTGGTTGCGCAGCTCAACGCGAGGGACTTCGACTTGGCCCGCAAGACGTTGAAGGGAGTGAACGTGGTGGTGTTCAACCGAGACTCCGGCAAGCCGGCCTTCTATCTGAACGCGGACAGCATGGTGTTCGAGAACGACCGCGAGTGGAGGATCCGCGGGCGCGCGTCCATCGTCACGGCGGACGGGAGCAGCCGCATCGGCCTGACCGACGGGCTGTGGCCCAAGCAGGTGCCCCAGCTGGACCGCGAGCCGAAGGACCTGCTCGCCAGCCGGGTGCGCAACCTGGACTCGTTCAGCATGGCGGAGTTCCGCGAGCAGATCCGTCGGGCCAAGGCCGACCGGGTCGACGACCGGCAGGTGGCCAACCTGGAGTACGGCTACTACAACAAGATCGCTCTGCCGTTGGCCGCTTTCGTGTTCGCGCTGGTGGGCGCTCCGCTGGGCATCCGCAACCACCGCACCGGTGCGGCCGCCGGTTACGTGCTGTCCGTGGCGATCATCCTCGGGTACTTCGTGCTGAGCAACGTGATGGGGGTTCTGGCGCAGGGGAGGAACGTTCCTCCGGTCGTGGCCAGCTTCCTGCCGGTGGTCGCCGGAACGGTCCTCGCCGTGGCGACGATCCGGCGGAAGAACCATTGAGGAAGGTCAGCCGATGGATGTTCTGAGCGTCGGATTCCTAGTTCTGGTGGTGCTGCTGGGGGGCGTCATCGCCCTGCTGGCGGACCGCCTGGGCCGGCGCTTGGGCAAGAAGAGGCTGAGCCTGTTGGGACTGAGGCCGCGCCACACCGCGGAGGTGATGACCGTCGGGGCAGGGGTTTTGATTCCTCTGGTAACCGTGCTCGTGGTGATGGCCGCCAGCCGAGACGCGCGGGAATGGCTGATCCGCGGAAGGCTGTTGGCGGAGGAGTCGGCCCGGCTCCAGACGATGGTCCGCGGCCTCGAGGAGGAGCGCCTCTCCCTGACGCGGGAGATCGGTTCCAAGGCGCGCCAGGTCGCGGAGCTGAACCAGCGGCTCGGCGCGCTCCAGAGCCGGATGAAGCAACTAGAGGTTCAGACGGAGCGGTACCGTCAGGAGAGCGTGGTGGCGAGCAGGCGGGCCTCGGCGCTTCAAGCGCGCATCTCCAGCCTGACCAGCGACCTCGCCAAGCGGCTGGCGGAGCTGCAATCGGCGCAGGGCAAACTGGATCTGGCACGGAAGGAGTACGCCTCGCTGCAGCGAGAGTTCGACGCCATCAACCGGGAGCGGGAGGACGCCTATCGGGAGAACCTGAGGCTGGACAAGGAGAACGCGCGGCTCTCCAAGCAGGTGGAGCAGGCCCGTCAGGAGGTGGCCCAGCTGGCTTCCGACCGTCAGCGGTTGGAAGGTGATCTGGCCAAGGTGCGCGAGGCCTACGAGCAGACCTTGCGCGGCTTCGAGGCGGACCTGGAGCGCATCAAGCTCCAGCGCGACCAGCGCCAAGCCGAGCTGAAGGCCGCGGAGGAGCAGCTCGCCACCCGCACGGAGCAACTGCGGCAGAGCATCGGGCGAACCAGGACCGAGCCGATGATCTTCGCGATCGGCGAGGAGCTGGCGAGGTATCCGGTGGAGCCGAGGCTCACCCGCGAGGCGGCCGACGCCGCGCTCCGGAGCCTGCTGCGCAGCGCCCGAACGAGGGCCGCCGAACGAGGAGCGCAGCCGCTTCCCGGGCTCAACCAGCCGGCCGGGCTCTTCGACCTGAACACCCCCACGGGGGTGGTCACGGCCGCCCAACAGGAGGCCGAGATCGTGCGGAGCCTGACC
The DNA here is from genome assembly GCA_937961665.1 of uncultured Fimbriimonadaceae bacterium. Lineage (GTDB taxonomy): Bacteria > Armatimonadota > Fimbriimonadia > Fimbriimonadales > Fimbriimonadaceae > UBA8783. The sequence goes on along the minus strand of CALGMO010000100.1, from coordinate 42,332 downwards.
GGCAATCCGGACAACCTGGTGCTGATCGCGTCGGCGAGCTTCAACGCCTTCCGGGGGGAGTACGTGCCGCTGACGATCCGCGTTTACCGCAACCCGGTGGTGTTCCGCGACGGCGAGACGATCGCCGAGACGAGGATCGACGGCACCCGCGGCGACGACCAAGTGGCCAAGGACGTGGCCGACTTTGTGCGCCAGACCGTCGTCGATCGCGTCCTGAGGGAGCGGATGATCCCCGCGCGGGGTCGCGAGGACTCCCTAGGGCGCGTGGAGATTCTGGATGTCGTCCAGCGCATTCGGGACGCCAACCGGCTGGTTCGCCTGCGGGCTGTGGCCGACGGGGACCTTCGGGCCGCGGACTCGCTGAAGATCCGCTTTGTGATTCGGTAGGCTCGCTCCATGCCCGAGAAGGTGGTTCTTGCGGTGGATCCCGGGACGGCGAAGTGCGGTCTGGCCCTGGTGCGCCGAGGGCCGGACCAGAAGATCCAGCTGTTGTGGCGGAAGATCGCTCGGACGGAGGAGCTCGCCGCGGCCGTCTCGGAGGCTTTCGCCGTCCGCAGGCCCGATCTGGCCATCGTCGGGTCGGGCACACACTCCAAGCCGGTCGTGCACGTGCTGCGGGAGTCGGCCCCGTCTCTGGGAATCCTGATCGTGGACGAGAAGAACACCACAATGCAGGCGCGCGAGCGCTATTGGGAGCACAACCCGCGGCGCGGCTGGAGGCGGCTGCTCCCCTCCACCATGCTCGTCCCTCCGGAACCTTTCGACGACTTCGTCGCGTTGATCCTGGCCGAGCGGGTCCTTCTTGCCTGAACGTTGGAGCAAACCGGTTTCCGGATGCACAATAGAACGGGGGGTTGCGATGGACGGATCGTCGCTGAGACGGCTTCTGCGCGAGGCGCCGGTGGTGGCGTCGGTCCATTGCTGGGAAGGCTCGCCCCTCGATGACCACGAAGCCCGGGTGCGCCTGGCGCGGGCTTGCGCCGAGGGCGGCGCCAAGCTGCTGCGCATCGAGGGCGCAGAGGCCGCCCGAAGGGCTAAAGCCGCGACGGGCCTGCCCGTGATCGGCCGGATCGACCGCAAATACCCCGACAGTCCCGTGCGGTCCACCCCAACGATCGACGAGGTCCGGGAGCTGTTGGACGCGGGGTGCGAGCTGATCGCCTTGGACGCGACGTCAAGGCCCAGGCCTCGCGGGGAGCGCCTGAGCGACCTGGTCTCGGTCATCCGGTCGCACGGTCGGCTGGTGGTGGCGGACTGCGACGACGAGGAGACGGCCGCGTTCGCGATCCACACGGGCTGCGACGCGGTGACCACGGGCCTGGCCGGCTTCTCGGGCAAGCCCCGCCTGCGCGGCGGGCCGGACTGGGACTTCCTGCGGCGGGTGGTGCAGCTGTCCGATCGGCCCGTGCTGGCGGAGGGCCAGTTCGCCGAGGAGTGGCAGATCGAGGCGGCCCTGAGAATCGGTGCCTCGGGCGTCGTGGTCGGAGCGGCGATCACCGATCCTACGGCGCAGACGCGCCGGTTTCTCCAGGCGGCGTCGCGGCGCCACTGCCGAGTCGCCGCGTTCGACATCGGCGTGCACTGGCTTCGGTTCGCTCTTTTCGACGAGGACTGGAAGCTCTTGGAGACCGACCAGACTCCGCTGGAGGGTGGTCCCGACCGTTGGATCGCCTGGTTCCGGTCCGTCGTGGCCCAGCGGGATGTGGAATGCGTCTCGGTGGCGAGCCCCGGCACCGTGAACCCACGCTCCGGCAACGTGTGGGAGGTTCCGGAAGGCTGGACCGCGCGCTTCACGGCCGAGACGATCGGTGCGCCCACGGTGTCGCTGAACCGAGCCCTGGCGGCGGCTTGGGCCCACGCGTGCCTGCCGGAGTTCGCCGGCCGGAGGGTGGCGACGCTGCTGGTGGGCAAGAGCGTGTCCTGCGGACTGTGCAGCCAGCAGTCGCTCGTGGTCGGCACGATGGGCCAGCACCCGCGGCTCCACGAGCTGCCGACGAGCACGGGCCAGACGTTCGAGGAGCTTCTCGACGGAGTGTCCACGGCTGCCAAGCCGACGGAGGAGCAGAAGGCTCGGGCGAACGCCGCCGTTCGCGAGGCGATCCGCGCGGTCGCCGCGATCTGGCTGCCGGAGATCGTGGTGCTCAGCGGCCCCGTCGGCTCTGCGGACTGGATCGAGGTCGACCTCGGCTACCGCAAGGGATGGCCGCAGTTCCGCGTCCTCCGGTCGCCCTTGGGCGGGCAGGCGGCGTTGCACGGCGCGGCCGCCCTGGCGCTGTTCCCGCCGAAGGCGCTGAAGACTCTGTAGGTACACTCTCCTCCATGCCGGAGCTGGTGCTGGAGGTCGGTTGCGAGGAGCTCCCGGCCTCGTTCGTGAGGAAGGCTTACGAGGAGCTCGCGTCGCGCGTGGAGGCCGGGCTGACCGAAGCCGGGCTGACCTTCGAGCGGGCCGCGGAGCCGATGGGAACGCCCCGTAGGCTGATCGTGGCCTATCGCGGGGTCCCGGAGCGCCAGCCGGACCGCAAGAAGGAGGTTCGGGGCCCTGCGGTCCGCGCGGCCTACGACGCGGAAGGGAACCCGACGAAGGCGCTGGAGGGGTTCTGTCGCGGGCAGGGCGTGTCGCCCGGCGACGTGCGCCGCGAGGGCGACTACGTCTGGGCGACGAAGGTCGAGCCCGGGCGCCCGGCGAGAGAGGTTCTGGCCGAGGTCCTGCCGGCGGCCATCACGGGCCTGACCTTTGAGAAGGCGATGCGGTGGGGCCACGGTCGGCTTCGGTTCGCCCGGCCGATCCGGTGGATTCTGGCGGCCTTCGACGGCGAGCCGGTGGAGTTCGCGATCGAGTCGGTCCGGAGCGGGGTGCTCAGCCGGGGACACCGGTTCAACCACCCGGAGTCGTTCGAGGCACGAACGTTCGAGGCTCTCGTCGAAGGCCTTCGGCATCGGCAGGTGGAGCCGGATCCGAAGGAGCGCGAGCGCCGGATCCGGGAGGGCGCGGTGGCCGTCGCCGACGGCAAGCCGGACCTCGACGACGCCCTGGTGTGGGAGAACGTGTTCCTGACGGAGTGGCCGATGGCCCTCCAAGGCAGCTTCGCACCGGAGTTCCTCCAGCTGCCGGAACCGGTCCTCGTCTCGGCGATGGCCAAGCACGAGAAGTTCTTCCCGGTCCGGGACGGCGCGCGGAGGCTGACCAACCGGTTCGTCTCCATCCGCAACGGCGGCGAGGAGGAGACCGTTCGTGCGGGGAACGAATGGGTTCTCAACGCTCGATTCAACGACGCGCGCTTCTTCTTCGAGGAGGACCGCAAGCTCACGATTGACGACTTCCTGGAGAAGACCGCGGGCATCGTCTTCCAGGACAAGCTGGGCAGCGTGCGCCAGCGGGCGGAGCGGCTGGAGAAGCTCTGCGAGGCGATCGCCGAGAGGACCGGGGCCGACGAGAGGGAGCGAGAGTACGCCCGGCTCGCCGGCCGCTACGCCAAAGCGGACCTCAGCACGGGGTTGGTGGCCGAGCTGGCCGCCCTGCAGGGGATCGTGGGGTCGATCTATGCGGAGCGCGACGGCGTTCCCCACCCGGCCGCCTGCGCCATCGGCAAGCAGTACGACCTGTCCAAGATTCCGGACAAGGACTGCGAAGGCGTGCGCACCGCCCTGAGGCTGGTCGCCGCGGACCAGATCGACAAGCTCGCGGGGTATCTCGGGCTGGGTCTCGCGCCGAGCGGGTCGAGCGATCCGTTCGCCCTGCGCCGAGCCGCCACGATGTTCATCGAGACCTCTTGGCGCTGGCCGGGACCGTTCCCGCCCGCCTCGACCCTGTTGTGGATCGCCGAGGGCCTCTATCGCCGGCAGGGCATCGACCTGGCTCGCGACCGGATGGCGGAGGCCGCCGCGGACCTCTTCGCCGCTCGGTACCCCGTGCTTCTCCCGGGAGTCCGGCACGACCACTTGGATGCGGCGCTTCTGCCGTCGGTCCCGTTGGCGGCCCTCGACCCCTGTGCCGTCCTGATGCGCACGCGGTGCATGGAGCGCTTCGCTGGAAACCGGGCGTTCATCCAGACGGCCACGAGGCCGTTGAACATCCTCGCCGCGGCGGAGAAGAAGGGCATCGAGGTTCCACAGATCGATCTGGAGGGCCTCGATGTGGCGGCGCTGGAGTCGGAGGAGGGCGCCGAGTTGGCCTCGGTGATGGGCGAGATCCGGGAAAGGGCGGTCGCGGCGGCGAGCGAGCATGACGCCGACCGACTCGCCGGACTGCTCGACGACCTCCAGGATCCGATCAACCGGTTCTTCGACTCGACCCTGGTGATGGCGGAGGACGAGAGGATCCGGGCCCATCGTCTTGCGTTGCTCGGGCACTGCCGAAGCCTGCTGTTCCTCGCGGGCGACTTCAGCAGGCTTGTGGTCGAAGGCGACTGAAGCCGACGGGGAATTGGGCCAAACTAGGGGGGTGCGCCTCGGCCCGCGACCCTTGTTCACCCTGGCGATCTTCCTGGGGTCCTTTCTGCTGTTCCTGATTCAGCCGCTCGCCGCCAAGATGATCCTGCCCGCTTTCGGCGGCACCCCGGCGGTCTGGAACACGAGCATGGTCTTCTTCCAGGGGGCCCTTCTGCTCGGGTACGCCTACGCCCACGGCTCGGTGGCCAGGCTGGGCGTAGGCCGACAGCCTTGGCTGCACCTCGCGCTGATGCTGTGCGCCCTGCTCCTTCTGCCGATCTCGCTGCCCATCGGGCTGGTGGCGGGCGGCCACGCGCGGCCCGAGCTCATGGTGCTGCTCGTTCTCGCGGCGGGTGTCGGCCTGCCCTACTTCGCGGTTTCGGCCGGGGCGCCGCTGCTGCAGCGATGGTTCGCCGAGACCGACGACCCGCAGGCCGGCGACCCCTACTTCCTGTACCGAGCGAGCAACCTCGGAAGTCTCCTGGCCCTCCTGAGCTACCCTGCGCTGTTCGAGCCGCTGCTCCGTCTGCGGACGCAGGCCTTGCTCTGGTCCTGCGGGTACGTCCTGCTCGTGGCGTTGGTGGCCGCCTGCGCTCTGCAGGCCATGCGCCATCATCGCTCGGCACCGATGAGCAAGGTGGTCCGCCCGGCGGACGCCGAGCCGATTCCTTGGCGGCGCCGCCTGTTCTGGGTCGCGCTGGCCGCCGTGCCCAGCAGCCTCCTGCTCGGCGTCACGACGTACCTGACCAGCAACCTCACGCCGATCCCCCTGCTGTGGGTCGTGCCGCTGGCCGTCTACCTGGGCACGTTCATCGTGGCGTTCCAGACCGGGGCTTCCAAGGTGGGCTCCGTCGCCTCCAGGCTGTTTCCCCTGCTCGTGGCTCCGATGTCGCTGGCCGTGGTTCTCGAGTCGTCCGAGCCGCTGCTCCTGCTGGGGGCCCTCCACCTGTTGCTGTTCGCCATCGGCGCCTTGGCCCTCCACCGAAGGCTGGCGGAGGACCGCCCCTCGGCTGGGCGCCTCACGGAGTTCTACCTCTGGGTGTCGGTCGGAGGCGTGCTGGGCGGCGCGTTCAACGCTCTCGTTGCGCCGAACGTGTTCTCCACGGTCGCCGAATACCCCATCGCCATCGTGTTGGCCTGCCTCCTGGTTTCGCCGCGGCCCGGCGAGGGCGGTCCCCGGAAGCTGGACTTCGCCTATCCCCTGTTGGTGGCCGTGGCCGCCCTCGCGGGATGGTATGCCAGCCGACGGACGGACTGGGTGGCGCAATGGGCGGAGCGGATGGGAGTGCCCTCCGCGCCGCTGGGCACCGTAACGATGCTGGGCGTGCCCGCGATCCTGGCGTTCTTGGCGGTCGACCGGCGCCTTCGGTTCGGCCTGTCGCTGGGTGCCCTCTTCCTGGTGGCGACCCAGCTCCATGTGAACAGCAAGGGGAACGTGACCTACACCGCCCGCAGCTTCTTCGGGGTGACCAGGATCGTCGAGTCCCGCGACGGGCGGCTGCGGCAGCTGGTGCACGGAAACACGCTGCACGGGCTGCAGAACCTGGAGCCGGCCTACCGCCGCACGCCCATGACCTACTATCACCCCACGGGTCCGATCGGCGAGGTCTTCGAGAAGCTGGGAGCGGGCCTGCGGGGAGCCAGGATCGGGCTGGTGGGCCTTGGGGTCGGTTCGCTTTCGGCCTACGGCCAGCCGGGGCAGCGCATGGTGTTCTTCGAGATCGACCCGATGGTTGAGCGGATCGCCCGGGATCCGAGGTTCTTCACCTTCCTGCGGGACTCCGAGGCGGATGTGCGGGTGGTGATCGGCGACGCGCGCCTGATGCTGGAGCGGGAACCCGACGCCTCGTTCCGCCTGCTCGTGCTGGACGCGTTCAGCTCCGATTCGATTCCCGTGCACCTGCTCACGCGCGAGGCCATGCGGCTCTACCGGCGAAAGTTGGCTCCCGGCGGGGTGCTGGCGTTCCACGTGAGCAACCGCTACCTGGTCTTGCACAACGTGGTCGCCCGCACGGCCCGGTCCGAGGGCATGGTGGCCGCATACCGCGACGACACCTTCGTGGACGAGGACCTGTCGATTCAGGGCAAGACGGCCTCGCAGTGGGTCGTCGCTGCGACGAGCTGGAAGGATCTGGATCCGATCATCCAACGGAACCCGCTCTGGGAGAGGCTCGAGTCACCGGAGGGCCCGGTTTGGTCGGACGACTTCTCGAACCTGCTGCAGGTGCTGGAGCTCTAGCCTGACCAGCTCTCCCAGCGGACGCCGTCCGACGCGCGGGGAGGGCGCGGGGTCAGCCGCGGCTTGGCACCGGGATAGCCCAGCGCGACGAGCAGCACCGGGAGGCGTGCGGGAGGAAGGCCCACGGCCCGCGCCACCCGCTCCGCGTCGAAGCCACCGACGGGGGCGGACGCCAGACCCGCCCCTTCCGCGGCCAAGAGCAGGGCCATCGCGGAGAGGCCGCCGGATCGAAACGCCTCGTCCCGGCACCGGTCGGGTCGCCCGTCGTAGGCCATGCGGGCGAGCTCGGTCCACTCGGCCAGGCGCTCCGGCTCGAAGCAGCTCAGCTCCGGCCTGCGCCTCGCTCTGGCCGCCAGCTCAAGGTCGGCGGCGAGGACCACCACGGCGGACGCGTCCTCGATCTTCTGCTGGTCGAAGGCCGCCGCCCGCAACGCCCGCTTCGTCTCGGGCCGCGTGCAGACGACGAAGCTGATGGGTTGCAGGTTGAGGGCCGAGGGCGCGAGCCGGGCGGCCTCCAGCACCCGCTCCAGCAGTTCCCGGGGGATCGGACGTCCCGGCTCGAAGGAGCGCGCCGAGCGCCGGGACGCGAGGGCCTCGAGGATCATCGCGCCACCTCGACGGGGATCGCCTCCTGAATGCGCCTGAGGAACGCGGGGCGCTCGCTGAAGAGGTAGAGGGCCTTCAACTGCTGCAGCTCCGCCCCCTGGGCCTCCGAGCCCACCGCGTCCAAGCGGAAGATCTGGAAGCCGTTCGCGGTGAGGCTCGGCTTGGTGATGCCGCCCGGCCTGAGCGCGCGCAGTTCTGCGGCGGTGGAGGTGGAGAACGCGGAGAGGAGCTTCCAGCCGATGGCGCCCTCGCTGGAGAGCACCCTGGCGTCGTCGGTGACCTCCTTGAGGGCGTCCGCCCACGCCAAGCCCTTCGTCAGGCGCTCGTGGAGGTCCTTCGCCTTCGCCGCGGCGGCGGCCACGGAGTCGGCGTCGTCGCCCGATTTCCGCACGACGATGGTCGAGACCTTGACGAAGCCGGCAGGGTCGAAGCTGCGCAGCAGCATCCGATCCACCAGGAGCTGGCTGTGCACCCGCAGCCACAGGCGCGAGCGGGGGAAGCCCTCCCGACGGATCCGCGCGTCCACGTCCTCACCCTTGGGCTCGCTCTGCAGCACCTCGCCCAGCTGCTTGTTCAGCTCCTCGCGGACCTCCTCCGCCGTCACCGTGACGCCTTCCTTCTTGGCGTAGGCCAGAACCGTCCGATAGCTGATCAGGTCGTTCAGGACCTCGGAGCCCCGCCAATCCCAAAGGAAGGGCTCCACGTCCGAGGCGCGGATCGGCTGGCCGTCGACCTTGGCCAAGACGCGCTGCGGTTCCGGCTTGGGGGGCAGAAGCTCCTTCGGCAGGTCTTGGGCGAGGGAGGCGACTGCGAGCGCGAGGAGGGAGGCGAGCATCTGCATCGGATCCACCTTGTAGTGAAACGTCGGGAGGGCGGGCCGGGTTCGACCTGGCCCGGACGGAGTGTAGCCGTTTCGGGGTAATCCTCGTGCATGCGGATCCGCGCGGCGTGTCCCGCCAAGGTGAACCTGTTCCTGAGCGTCGGCCCGATCGACGGGCGCGGGTACCACCCGATCCGCACCGTGTTCCAGGCGGTGTCGCTGTCGGACGAGCTGGTGCTGGAGGAGAGCCGGGACGGCGAGGACCGCGTGGTCTGCGACTGGGAGGGCCTGCCCGACGACAACACGGTGGCGCGCGCGCTGCGACTGCTTCGGGAGATCGCTCCGGTGCCGCCGCTGCGGGTCGAGGTCCGCAAGCGGATACCGGCCCAGGCGGGGCTGGGGGGCGGGAGCTCCGACGCTGCCGGTGTGCTGCGCTGCGCACCGAGGTTCTCGCCCGTTCCGGTTCCTCAGAAGGAGCTGTTCGAGGTGGCGCGGGCGATCGGAGCCGACGTCCCGTTCTTCCTGACCGGCGGGCGGGCGCGGGGAGAAGGGTACGGCGAACGCCTCGATCCGCTGCCCGACCCTCCCGAGCGGCCGATCCTCGTGGTCCTCCCGGAGTGCCGCGTGTCCACGGCCGAGGCCTACCGGGCACTCGACCGGCACCCCCGCGCCCTGGCGCCGTGGCCAGACACGGAGCTCGGCCCGAACGACTTCGAGGACGTCGCGCCCGGCCCTTGCGGGGAGGCCAAGAGGGCGCTGGTCGAGGCGGGTGCCGAGGGTGCGCTGCTCTGCGGCTCCGGAAGCGCCGTGTTCGGCCTGTTCCCGAGCGAGCAGGCGCGCGACCGCGCAGGGCGCGAGATCCAGGCGGCTAGGCCGGAGTGGCGGTGCTGGCCTGTCCAGTATCTGAACCGGGAGGCCAGCCTGCGGGCCGTCGTGGAGTCCTGATTCGAAGAGGGCCGAAGAACCCAACTCTCGGCGTCGCCCTGAGGCCGGCATTTCTGCCTGCCGAAAAACGAGTATGGGCAATGGCGCCTTGGACAGTGGCAGACCGGACACGCGGGAGACCGAGTCGTTCCTTCAAGGGCTCGAGGGAGTGCTGGACGCCTCGGTCTGGTACCACGAGGGGAGGCTGGTGGCGAACCTCGTGGTGCACCGCTACGCGGTCGTCAACGTGGACGAGATCCGCTCTGGATGCGCGAGGGAGCTAGGGGACGAGAAGGCTCCGACCGTGATCCTGGTGATGCGCGACGAACCGGCCAGGAGGTGACCGCTAGTCGGCGTCCATCTCCTCGTCGATCTCCGGAAGGTCCTCCGGTTCGCTGAGGTTGGGCGTCGCCGGAAGCACGGCCGTCAGGTCCACCTGGGTGATGTTCTGGTGCCTTCGGTTCGGGCAGTTGCTGCACACAAACTGGACGTTCACCCGCTGCATCCAGCTCGGAATCTTCTCGATCGGTTTTCCGCACGAACAGTAGACCATAGTCAGGAATCCTTCGTCGTGGAGGAGGCCTCCTCGAACGCCTTCACCGCGTGCTGATGGCTCAGCCAGCCGTTCAGAGCCATGATCGCGGCTCCGGCGAGGTACATCCACACGAGCCCGCTCTCGCGCTTCTGCCCGGGGTCGCGGATGGCGCCCTCGCCTCCGAGGAAGGGTAGGCCGACGATCGCGACCACCAGCAACATCGCCGCGAACCAGAACGAGCTGTTCAGGTACCACACCGGCGGCCGAGGCTCTTTCCGCTTCCTCACGAACCCCCATTGTACCCGTCGCGCTCCGGGCGGGTTCCGGACGAGGGCGGGAAGGCCGCCAGCGGGGCATGGCGGCAACGGAGTATAAAGACCCTCGGTGCGCTGGTCTTTGGTTCTTGCGTTCACCTGCCTGGCGGGTTCCGCAGCCGCCCTGGGGCGGCAGGAGCTCGCGGGCGGGAGGTTGTCGACGCCCCCGACCCTGGATGGACGCGTTCTGGCGTCGGAGTGGGCGGAGGCGGCGAGCGGATCGGGGTTGCAGGATGCGGAGACGGGCTCGCCGGAGCCTTACCCGACGCGCTTCTGGATCGGCTACGACGACCGGTACGTGTACTTCGCAGCCCAGGCGGACGACCCCGCGCCGGGGAGGATCAAAGCCGACGAGTACCGAAACAACGCCAACCTGAGGGGCAACGACCTGGTGGGCGTCGTGATCGACCCTTTCGGCACGCTCGCCGACTTCAACGAGTTCGAGATGAACGCCTCGGGCGGCACCGCGATCCGCATCGCTGGCGGCCGCGCGCCGAAGCGGGAGTGGGTGGGCGAGATCGCCGCCAAGGGCAGGCGGACGGAGAAGGGCTGGGAGGTCGAGGCCAGGATTCCTTGGGAGATCCTGCGGCTTCCGGAGCCCGGCCCGCGCACGGTCCGCATCAACGTCTATCGGTACGTGTCGCGCGACCAGCGGACCTACCGTTGGTGCGACACCCGCAACGGGCAGGTGGGCAACATGGCGCGGTGGGACGGAGTGCGGATCCCACCCGTCGACCGTAGGCGGTCCGTCAAGCTGCTGCCGTTCCTCTATGCCGGGTACGAGGACGAGGCGGGCGTTCTGGACGGCGGGCTCGACGCCAAGATGTCGCTGACCGGCACGCTGGAGGCGATCGCAACGGTCAGGCCCGACTTCCGGAACATCGAGAACGACATCCTCAGTCTCGACTTCAGCTACTTCCAGCGCCTGACCAACGAGTCCAGGCCGTTCTTCCTAGAGGGCGCGGAGTACCTGAAGATGGGCAACGACCAGAAGATCTTCGCCAGCCAGATGGTGGGCAGCTTCGACGTCGGCGCGAAGGTCTTCGGCAAGGCGGACGACAAGACCACCGTATCGGCGCTCGGGCTCTCCACCCTCGGCGAGGAGACTCTGTTCGTCGCCGGAATCGGGAGGCGCTTCGACGAGAAGACCAATATCAACGTCGGCGCGGTGCTGCAGGACGGCGACGGAATCGACCACCGAGCGGCGATGGTGCAGGTCAACCGCCTGGTCGGATCCACCAACCTGTATTTCGGCACGATGCTGACGGACGACTCGGAGCGCGGCTACGGCCAGCGGACGAACGTCGGAGGGTTCTACTCCGCTGGAGGGCTCAGCGCCTACGGCGAGTACGTCGAGGTCTCGCCGGACTTCTTCCCGAGAGTCGGCTTCTCGCCGGAGCAGGACCTCAAGGGCGCGAACTGGAGGGTCGACTACACGAGGCCGGCGAGCCTGGGCGGATTGTCCGAGGCCGGCGTGACGATCTCCGGGGTGTCGTACTCCACGTTCGGCGGCGACCCTTACCGCGACAACGTTCAGGTTTCCACCTCGGCGACGTGGCAGGACGGTCTGGATCTGGACCTCGCGTACACGAGAGGCACCTATTTCGAGTTCGACGACGAGACGTTCCGAGTCAGCATCGAGAAGCCCCGGAGGGATCCGTACCGCCGGTGGCAGATCGACTACGTCGGCGGGCGCCTCGGCGGCTCCGACTACCGGACGGTCGTCGCGAGCTTCCTGTATCGGCCTTGGCAGCGCCTTCAGCTCAGCTTTCGCCACCAGTGGGTCGAGCAGGATGGCGTGAGGGAACAGACGATCTTCAGCGCCACCTGGGACCTCGGGAACGACCAGTCGCTCAGCGGCCGATTGGTGCGGGCTGACGACGACACCAACGCGTACCTGGCCTTCCGGCAGAGCGGGAATCGGGGCACGGAGTACTTCGTCGTTCTCGGAGACCCGAACGCGTCAACGTTCCAGAGCCGTCTCATCCTCAAGGTCGCCGTCCCCGTCGACTGGTACCTGTAAGCGTTCGAGGGCGGCCTTCAGGCGCTCGATGGACCGCTTGGCCGATTCGCGCATCGACTCCGCCAAGGCTGCGAAGGAACGCGGGTCGCACGTGCTCAGGCAGCGAACCTCGACCAGCGTGCGTTCCTCCGGCAGAGGAGAAAGGTAGATCGCGCTCCAGACGCCCTTGGCCGCGCGGCGGTTCGGCATCGTGCTCGGAAGATGATGCGCCTTGAGCAGCAGGAGCCTGTGGGGGTCCATGCAGACCACCTTGCTGATGAGGTTCCGGTCCTTGGGCGTGCTGCTCGGGTCGCTCCAGTAGAGCCGACCTCCGATGCCACCCTCGATCAAGGCGGTCTCCGAGTACCAAAGGCGCAGGCCCTCGGTGGTGGAAATGGCGTGCCACACCCTCTCGATCGGCGCATCGACCGTGATCTGGTGATCCAGGCACACGTGCACCGGCTTGCCTTCTGAGTCTCGGGGCCCCCGGGTGGACATGGGATACGAGAGTACCTCGTAATCGTTCCAGCCACCGCGGATGATGGACCATCGGTCCGTCGCTCCCGGTATAACCTCCCAAAGGAGGTGAAGGCGATGAGGATCGCGATCGTTCTGTCTGGATGCGGCGTGTTCGACGGATCCGAAATCCACGAGGCAGTGGCCTGCATGCTGGCGGTGTCCCGGCGAGGCGGCGAGTGCCGCTTCTTCGCGCCCGACGTGGAGCTCGAGACGATCGACCATCGAACCAAGAAGCCCGACGGAACGCGGCGCAGCGTGCTCTCGGAGGCGGCCCGGTTGGCTCGGGGCGAGATCCGGCCTCTGTCCGAGTACAAGGCCGAGGAGCACGACGGCCTGCTGTTTCCGGGAGGCTTCGGCGCGGCGAAGAACCTGTGCAGCTTCGCCACCGACGGCGCCGCCATGCGCGTTCGGCCCGAAGTGGAGCGGGCGATCCGCGACACGCACCGACTCGGCAAGCCGATCGGCGCGCTCTGCATCGCCCCCGTGCTCGTCGCCAAGGTGCTGGGGGCGAAGGTGACGGTCGGCCACGACGCGGACACGGCCGAAGCCATCGAGAAGATGGGCGGCCGGCACGAGCCCAGCGATCATGGACGCGCCGTGGCGGACGAGCAGAACCGCGTGTTCACCGCTCCGTGCTACATGCTGCCCTCGACGGTGGCCGAGATCGCCGACGACGCTCAGGCCGTGGTCGACGCCATGCTGGCCTGCCTCGGGTGACCCGGCGGGATCAGGCGAAGCCCGAGTCGAGAATCCCCTCGAGGACGAAGATCGGGGCGTTGCATCGCAGGCCGACGGCGATGGCGTCGGAGGGGCGCACGTCGACCTCGATCTCGCCCTTGGCGGTGCCCAAGACGAGCTTGGCGTAGAACACGTCGCTCCAGAGGTCGTCGATGAGCACCCGGTCGACGGTGGCCCCGAGCCTCTCCAGCAGGTTCTTGATGAAGTCGTGGGTGATCGGCCGGTCCGGCCGCTCGCCCTCCAGTGCCATCGCGATGGACTGGGCTTCGAAGGGGCCGATCGCGATCGGCAGCTTGCGCGCGCCGTCCGTGAGCACCACGAACTGCGCGACCTTGTTGCCGGTTTCGGCCTGGTAGACGCCCTCGACGGTCACCTCCACGGGATCGCCGTAGGACACCTCCTCCCGCTCCGGCTCCTCTCCGTCGAACCGGAAGAACGACGGCGGCTGGTCGAGGTTCTCGGGCTCTTCGCGATCTTCAGGATCGTCCGGCATGGCCGTAAGATACCACCGCTACACGGTGGCCCGGGTTCGTTGGATCACGCTCTCCAGGAACGATGCGTTGTCGGGAGTGCGCTTGAGGAGACGGATGAGCGACTCGGTCGCCTCGATGGAGTCCTTCTGGTTGGCCAGGAGCCGATGCAGTTGCACGATGGCCTCCATCTCGCCGGGGCGGAACAGCTTCTCCTCGTGGCGCGTCGAGCTGCGCTTGACGTCGATGGCGGGCCAGATGCGCCGCTCGGCGAGGTCCCGGTCCAGCACGATCTCCATGTTGCCGGTGCCCTTGAACTCCTCGAAGATCGCGTCGTCCATGCGGCTTCCGGTGTCCACCAGGGCCGTGGCGATCACCGTGAGCGACCCGCCCTCCTCGATGTTGCGGGCGGCGCCGAAGAACCTTCGCGGCCGGTAGAGCGCCGAAGGGTCCAGACCGCCGGACAGCGTGCGCCCGGAGGGGTTGATCGTGAGGTTGCTGGCGCGGGAGAGCCTCGTCAGCGAGTCGAGCAGGATCACGACGTCGTTCCCGGCCTCCACCAGCCGCTTGGCCTGCTCCAGGCACAAATCGGCGACCCTCATGTGGTTCTCCGGCGGCTCGTCGAACGTGGAGCTGACCACTTGACCCCGCACCGACCGGCGGAAGTCGGTGACCTCCTCCGGCCGCTCGTCCACCAGCAGCACCATCAGATACGCGTCGGGGTGGTTCTTGGTGATCGAGTTGGCGATCGTCTTCAGGATCGTGGTCTTTCCGGCCTTCGGCGGAGAGACGATCAGGCCGCGCTGCCCCTTCCCGATCGGCGAGATCAGGTCGATGACGCGGGCGATGATGTTGTCCGACGAGGTCTCCATGACGTAGCGCTCGTCCGGGTGGAGAGGCGTCAGGGAGTCGAACGACTTGCGGTGCTGCATCTCGGGCGAGGTCGCGCCGATGCCGTTGGCGGACTCGACGCGCAGCATCCCCGGATACTTCTCGCCCTCTTTCGGGGGCCGGATCAGGCCGAACACCATGTCTCCGGGCCGAAGCCCGAACCGCTTGATCTGGGACTGGGAGACGTAGATGTCGTTCGGCGTCGGAACGTAGTTCGGCTGACGCAGGAACCCCCAGCCCTCGTTGACCATCTCCAGCACGCCCGAACCGTAGATCGCGCCGGCCTCCGCGTTGGCCTTCATGAGCAGCTGGTGGATCACCTCGTGCCGGGGCAGGTTGGTGGGCACGTCGGCCGCCTTGGCGGCCTTCAGCAGCTCGGTGGGCGACATCCGGTCGAAGTAGGCGTAATCGATCTCCGGCAGCTGCTCGAGATCGGACGGGTTGTCGGTCTTGGGCAGGCCCTCCCGACTACGACCGCGTCGGCGGGAGGACTGGCCATCCTGCGACTTGCGTGGACGGAACTGATGGCTCATATCGGACCTGTGTTCCAGAGCGGAGCTGGGGCGGACTTCAACGGAGCAGGCCCTCAGGGGGCCGAGGAAGGTTCTTCTTCGCTCAGAACGGCGATGTCCCGCAGGTTGCGGAATCGCTCGGCGAAGTCTAGACCATATCCTACCACAAATGCGTCGGGAATCTCGAAGCCGACGTAGTCCAGCGGGACGTGCATCACCCTCGCGGTGGGCTTCGAGAGGAGCGTGAAGACCTTGAGCGAGTTGGGGTTGCGGGTCCGCAGGATCTGCAGCAGGTGGTCCAGCGTCTGACCAGAGTCCACGATGTCCTCGACGATCAGCACGTCCAGGCCCTCGATGTTGATGTCGAGGTCCTTGCGGATCTGGACGTTGCCGCTTGACTTGCGTCCGTTCCCGTAGCTGCTCACCTGGACGAAATCCACGGTGACGTTGTCGCCGAGGCGCCGGCACAGATCGGAAACGACGAGGAAGCTGCCCTTCAGCACGGCCACCAGAAGGAGGGGGCGGCCCCCGTAGTCGGCACGGATCTGGTCGGCGACCTCGTCGAGCCTCGCCTGGATCTGCGCCTCGGAGATCAGAGTGGACTGGATCATCGCTTTGCGCCGGTCTCCGCAACGACGACCGAGTGGATGCCGCCCCTGGTGTTGAACCGGCCCGTCACGCGCATCCACCTCGGGCGGCAGGCCTCCGCCAGCTCGTCGAGCAGCCGGTTCACCACGGCCTCGTAGAAGATGCCCTGGTTCCGGAACGAGAAGTAGTACAGCTTGAGCGACTTGAGCTCGATGCACAGCTGGTCCGGAATGTATTCGAGCTCGATCGTCGCGAAGTCCGGCTGGCCGGTCTTGGGGCACACGCTGGTGAACTCGGGACAAACGTGCGTGATCACATAGTCCCGATGGGGCGCCGGATTGGGGAAGGTGTCGATCAAGGCCATGGGTGCGGTTGGGGAGCTGGCGCGAGGCGCCGAAACCAGACGGTATAGTGCCGCGCGATGCTGTGGACTGCTTGGATCGCCTGTGGGCTGCCCTTGGCGGCCGCTCCTTGGAACATCATACCCAAGCCCGAGTCTGCCGAGCCCGCCGCGGGTACCTTCGAGCTGAACCGCCAGACCCCTTGGTTCGCGGATTCCCGCGAGGCGAGCGGCGTTGCGTCCGTTGCCGTCCGCATATTGGAACCCGCGATGGGCGGGCGCATGCCCGTCCGGAGCGGCAAGCCGCGCGCCGGGGACCCGCCCTCGGTCTGGCTGAGCACCAAGACCGCCGATCCCTCGCTGGGGGAGGAGGGCTACGAGCTCGTCGTGGAGCCGCGAGGAGTCTCCATCCGCGCCCCACGCCCCGCGGGACTCTTCTACGGGGTCCAGACGCTCCGTCAGATGTTGCCGCCGGAGGCCTTCGGCGACCGGCCCGTGGCCGAAGGGTTTCTGGTCCGTTGCGGACGCGTGGTCGATCGCCCGCGCTTCCGATGGAGGGGCTACCTGTTGGACGTCGGTCGGCACTTCCGAACCGTGGAGTACGTGAAGCGGACCATCGACCGCCTCGCGTCGCTCAAGATGAACGTCCTCCACTGGCACCTGACCGAGGACCAGGGCTGGCGGCTGGAGATCCGTCGCTACCCGAAGCTCACGGAGATCGGCGCGTGGCGCGACCAGGGCGGCCTCCGATACGGCGGGTTCTACACCCAGCGAGAGGTCCGCGAGGTGGTTCGGTACGCCGCGGAACGCCACGTGACCGTCGTTCCCGAGATCGAGATGCCGGGGCACTGCGTCGCCGCGCTCGCCGCCTACCCGGAGCTCTCCTGCACCGGCGGGCCGTTTCAGGTGGCCAACCGGTGGGGAGTGTTCGAGGACGTGTACTGCGCGGGCAACGATGGGACGCTGGAGTTCCTCAAGGGGGTCCTGGACGAGGTCCTGGGGCTGTTCCCGAGCACGTTCATCCACATCGGCGGGGACGAGGTGCCCAAGACGCGCTGGCGCGCCTGCGCGAAGTGCCAGGAGAGGATGCGTCGGGAGGGCCTGAGGGACGAGCACGAGCTGCAGAGCTGGTTCATCCGGCAGATCGACCGCTACCTGGCCTCCAAGGGGAGGCGCCTGGTCGGCTGGGACGAGATTTTGGAAGGCGGGTTGGCGGAAGGAGCGACGGTGCAGTCTTGGCGCGGGATGGGAGGGGCGATCCAAGCCGCCAAAGCGGGCCACGACGTGATCGCGTCGCCGACCTCCCACTGCTATTTGGACTACCCCTTTTCCGCGATCAGCCTCGAGAAGGCGTACTCCTTCGAGCCGGTGCCGGCCGAACTGACGCCCGACGAGGCCCGGCACATCCTTGGCCTGGAAGGCAACATGTGGGGCGAGCGGACGCCCGAGGAGGAGGATGTCGACCGCCAGACCTTCCCAAGGCTTGTCGCTCTGGCGGAGGTCGGCTGGACGAAGAAGGAAGCCCGCGATTGGTCCGACTTCCAGCGCCGGCTCTCGGCGCATCGGCGACGGATGGAGCTGCAGGGCATCGCGCTCGCGTCGGCCTCCGGAGTGCGCCTGGGCGACTGGACGCCCGAGACGGTGTCCGAGACGCCCCGCGACGCGTCCTGGCCCGTGCCGCGCAGGCATGTTCCGGCAGGAGGGGATTTGGTGGTTGAGTTCCAGTACGAGAGCGGTCTGCACGGTCTGGAGGTGACGGGCGTGTGGCTTGAGGTCGGCGGCAGGACCGTCGCGGAAGACCGGCACGTGGGTTTCGCCGGGGCTTCGAACAGGGCCAATCGGTACGCGCTCCGCCTTCCGCGCGAGTTGCCCCAGGGCACGGTCGTGCTGAGGGCGACGATCCGAAGCGACGGCGGAACGGACTCCCACGGGGCGGTGTGGCTTCTGCCCAGCCGGCCGGCGAAGCAGAGGTAACCTGCTTCCGTGCCGAAGAGAGCGATCACCCCCGAAGACCTCCTGCGCTTCCAATGGGTGGCGGATCCATGGATTCACCCCCGCGGCGAGCGGGTGCTGTTCACCCTCAAGCGCGTCGAGAGCAAGTACAGGGTCGTGTCCCAGCTCTGGGTGGCGAGCCAGGGAGAGCCCCCTCGCCAGCTGACGTTCCACGAGGGCGGAGCGAGCCACGGCCGATGGTCGCCGGACGGCGAACGGATCGCCTTCCTTTCGAGGCGAGGCGAGCCGGGGTCGCAGGTCCACCTTCTTCCGATGGACGGCGGCGAGGCTCCGCGGCTGACGGATTTCCCCGAGGGGAGCCTCTCCGAGTTCCAGTGGTCTCCGGACGGCCGCTGGCTGGCCGTGCGGTTCCGAGAGGCGCATCCGGACTGGACCGAGTCCGCCAAGAAGCGGCGCCAGGAGATGGGTCTGTCCGACGCTCCTTGGGTCATCGAGACGGTGTTCTATCGCTTGGATGGCGACGGCATCTTCGGCGACCGCAGGCACGCCCTGTACCTGGTGGACGCGGAGACGGGGGAGCACAGGCTTCTCTACCATCAGGATCCGACCGGGATGGGTGCCTTCTGCTGGGCCGCGGACTCTCGGAGCCTGTTCGTCGTTCGGCCGCGGCTGGACGATCCGTGGAGCTCACCGGAGGACGACATCGTTCAGCAGGTGTCCTTGGACGGCTCGGTGCGAACGCTCGACCGGCTCCCGCCCGGCCCCAAAGCCTCCCTTGCAGCCTCACCGGACGGCCGCTGGCTCGCCTTTCTCGGGGACGACCGCGTGCAGGCGTCGTGGGGAGCCCGCAACACGAGGCTTTTCGCGCACGCGCTGGACACCGGCGAGACCCGGTGCCTGTCGTCCGACACTGACGTCTGCCTGGCCGCGGCGACTCTCTCCGACTCGAAGGAGGGCGCGGCGGGATCGGTGGTCTGGTCGCCGGACAGCCGCGCTCTTTACGTGAACCTGCCGGCGCACGGAACCAACCACATCGGCTGCGCGACGCTCGACGGGTCGCGGGTGGAGCCGCTGACGTCCGGGCCGATGCTGGTCGCTTTCGGCAATTTGAGCGACGACGGCACCCGCTTCGGCGTCCTGTTCGGCGGGGCGACTCGCCTCCAGGAGGTGGGGTTGTTCGACCTGGACCGCCACAGCCAGGGGCCGATCCGGCTCACGGGGTTCAACGACGCCCTGTTCGAGGAGATCGAGGTGGCGGAGCCGAGCGAGCACTGGGTCGATACGCCCGACGGAACCAAGGTCCACACGTGGACGATCCTCCCGGTCGGCTATCGCGAGGGAGACCGCCTGCCCGCGGTGCTGGAGATCCATGGCGGCCCCCACTGCCAGTACGGATGGACCTTCTTCCACGAATTCCAGGTGCTGGCCGCCGAGGGCTACGCCGTCGTGTACTCCAACCCGCGCGGCTCCAAGGGCTACGGCGAGGCGCACTGCCGAGCGATCGAGGGCGACTGGGGCAACAAGGACTGGGTGGACATCCAGGCCGTGAGGGACTGGATCAAGGCTCAACCGTGGGCCGATCCTGCGCGGTTGGGGGTCATGGGCGGCAGCTACGGCGGGTACATGACCAACTGGGTCGTCAGCCACTGCGACGACTTCGTCGCGGCGATCACGGACCGGTGCGTCAGCAACCTGGTGTCGTTCGGGGGGAACTCGGATTTCCCGCATCAGGAGAACGGCTATTGGAAGGGCGCTCCTTGGTCGGACATCCGCGAGCTGTGGCGGCAATCGCCGATCGCGCACTTCGCGAGGGTCCGCACGCCCATGCTCATCATCCACAGCGAGGGCGACCTTCGGTGCAACGTCGAGCAGTCGGAGCAGGTGTTCGTCGCGCTGAAGCAGAGGGGCATTCCGGCGCGGTTCGTGCGCTATCCGCGGAACACCTCGCACGGGATGTCGCGCAACGGTCCGCCGGACCTGCGGATCCACCGGCTCAACGAGATCGTTCGGTGGTGGGCGTCGCACCTCCGGCCGAAGCCCACGACCTGAGCTCTCGGATCAGCCTCCGGGAAAGCCGCGCGTTGCCGATCAGGGTCGCCCGTTCCCGCGGCTCGATCAGCAGCCGGGCGCGCTTTCCGTCGACCTCCGCCTCGACGCACACCCAGCCGCCCAAGAGGGCCCAGGTGTGGGGGTTGGGTCGAAAGCCGACCCGGCGCACTCCCGACCTGGGCAGCACCACCTGGGCTCGCTCCCCCGCGAACACGATCCGGTCCTCGGTCCAGTAGAGGAACCCCACATCCTCGTGGGCGTCCAGCAGACCCCAGTGGCCGGGGCTCGCGAAGCCGACGAACAGCGCCGCGCGGGGGTGGGGAACCCGTTGGGCCACCTCCCGGCGCAGAGCGCCATTGCCGACGAGGCCGAACAGGTTGGCGGCCAGCCAACCGACGATCGGCGAGGCCGCGACCCAGGCGAGGGCCGGCCCCAGCGTGTCGCCAGTGCGGATCGCGAGCCGGATTCCGATTAGCAGGGGGATCGCCGCCAAGGCGACGGGCAGGAGGTTTCCGGCCATCTGTCGCCTCCAGTTCCATGCGCGGGCTCGCGGCCTCCGAGGGTCTTCGCGGCTCACACGGGGCATGATACACTCGGGACGCCCGATGGCTCGGAACCTGCTGGAAGTGGTGGCCGCGGCGCCAGGTTTGGATCGGTACCAGGACTGGCTGGTGAAGGCGTGTGCGAAGGAAGGCACGTTGCTGGTCGCGTTCTCGGCCGGTCGGTTGCGGGCCGCGAGCGGCGTCTTGGGCGAGGGTTCCGGGGCGACGGCCGTAGCCTTCCACGAGTGGGTGGGTCAGACGCTGGAGTTCTGCGGGGGCTTCGCCCAGCGTCTGGCCTCGGAGGAGCTGCAGCTGGCCGCCATGGCCGAGGTCTGCGCCGGCCAGCCTTCCGATTCGCCCTTCTATGAGTCCCGGCGCTTCGGCGGCCTTCACCGCGCGCTGTGCCGGACGCTCAGCGAGCTGCGGGAGTGGGGCGTCGACCCCACGCTTTTGGAACAGGCGCGCCGGCAGGCTGGGAAGGACCTCGGCCGGAAGCTGGAGGCGCTCCTCCAGATCGAGGAGGAGTTTCGGGAGCTGCTGAGGAAGATCGGGTACGCCGTCCTGTCCGACACCTTGGACGATGTGGAGTCCTCCGAGCCGGACCCCGGGCAGTCGCTTCCGCCGGCCGTCCTCCTGGCCGATGCGGAATACACGCCCCGACGGGCGAGGTTCGTCGAGTGGCTGGTCCGCCACGGCTGCGACGTTCGCATGCTCGTCCACCGCCATCCCGGCGGCGAGATCGGCTTCGACGGGGCAGCCCGGTGGGTGGCTTCGCTCGGTGCCGAAGCCCGCGCCGTCGGCGATCCGGCGGGTTGGGTCGGCGGGCTGTTCGGCGGACGACCGACGGAGGGGGGAGCCGAGGCCAGAGTTTGGAGCACCCCGGATCCGTTCTTCGAGGCGGAGTGGGTCGTGCGTGGGTGCCTCGCCGACCTCCAGGAGGGCCTGCCGCCGGAGCGGATCGCGATCGTGACGCGCGACCTCCCGGCGATGGTGCCCTATCTGGACACGGCCGCCGCGAGGCTCGGTCTGCCGATCTCGATCCCAACCACCGTCCCGCTGCGTTCGAACGGCTTCGCGAGGCTGGTGCAGGCCGTTTTGGAAGTCTGCGCCTCCGACCAGGTCCGAAGCGTGGAGGCGCTGCTCCCGTTCCGCTACGGGACTCTCAGCCGAACGGACCGCGAGGGCCTGCGCCATGCGTTGGCGGAAGCGGAGCGGACGGCGGATCCGTGGGCCTTCCTGGAAGGCTGGGCCGACGCGAATCAGGAACGAGCCAGCTGGCTGCCGGGTTTGCTTCGGCGGCGCCGGGAGGCGGGGGGCGCCTCCAAGTCGCTGGCGGCCTGGGTCATCTGGTTGCGGGACCTGATGGACGAGGGGGACTGGGCCGCCGACGATTCGGGCCCGAGGCACCTCTCCGCGCGAGACCGGAGGGCGATGAGGCAGCTTCAGGCCACGCTGTCGGCGCGGGCCGCGGTGGCCAGGGCCCTTGGCGGCGGCGCCCTGGACGTCCGTCGGTTTCGCGATCTGGCTCTTGAGATCTGGCAGAACGCGGAGTCGACGGTTCGAGACCGCGAGGACGGCGTGCTGGTGGTCTCCCGCGCGGCGGACGTCCCGGCGGTGGACAGCCTGTACTTGATGGGGATGCTCGAGGGACAGCTGCCGCGCCGGCGGTCGGAGGACCCGATCCTCTGGGATGCCGACCGAGCGTTCCTCAACGAAGCGTTGCGCCTGGACCCTCCGCTCGACGATTCGCGGGCGGCGGCGAGAAGGGAGCGGGACGAGTTCGTCGCCCTCTGCTCCACACCTCGGAAGCGCCTCACGCTGAGCTACCCGCAGACCGACGACGAGCGCGACAACGTGCCGGCGTTCTACCTGCGGGAGGTGGAGCGCCTCACAGGGTCCAAGACCAAGGTCTTTCGTCGGAAGGAGCTTCCCTCAGCGGAAAGCCCCGTATGCCCGGAGGCGGATCGGGCGCTGTCGGAGGCCCTGGCCGCTCCCCGCCGCGCGTCGCCCGAGCCGGCGATCCGTTCCGAGGAGCTGCGGACCCGCCTCGCGTGGGACGGGCAGCGGGCCGTATGGCACGAAAGGGCTCTGGATGCGTACCAGTGCCCCTTCCTCGCGTTCGCCCGGCACGGCCTTCGGTTGGAGTCCGGGCGCAGGCTGCATCCGCGCCACCTGGTGCGCGAGGCCGCCCTGCGCGCCCGCTTGCCGGAGGCCGCCGGGAGGGATGACGGTTGGGCGATCGTGGAGGATGCCCTCGCAGCGCTCGCCCGCGAGGCGGAGCGGTCGGAGGGGGCCCGGTTCGCTGAGAGCCTGCTCGCCGTCGGTAGGCGGGTTCTTCGCAGGTGGCTCGAGAGGGAGCGCGTGGCGCAACGCCTGTGGCCGCGGCAGGTGGTCGGGATCGGCGTGCGGGCAGGCACCCCCGGGACGCACGGGTACGTGCCGCTGGACGGCGGCCGCTTCCCGTTCGATGCCGTGTACGACGTCCTCTGGGAGGCGCCGGGTGCGGCGGGCGCGACCTTCTACGGCTCGGGTCCGCACGCGGACAAGCTGGAGGAACGGGACGAGCTGTTGCTGGCGCTCCTGATCGTCGGTCTGTTTCGCAAGGGGGCCTCCTACCACCTCGAGTTCGAGACCTTCGGAAACCGGCGGAGGGCGTTCGCGCTGGGCGACACTCTGGGCACTCGCCCCGGGGATCCGGACCACGGCGTCGAACGGCGGACGATCGAGGGCACCCCGCGGTCGTGGGTGTCCACGGCCCAGAGGCTGGCCAGCGAGGCTGGACGCGTGCTTCGGAACCTCGAGGTCGCCCCCAAACCGGGGGATGGGTGCGACCGATGCGCCTACGGCGAGCTTTGCCGGCGCTCCAAGCGGTTCCCCGAGCGGGATGAGTTCGATGGAGACGTCTGAGGCACTCCACCTATCCGAAGAGCAGCGGCAGGTGGTGGAGGCCTGCCGGTCGAAGCTCGTGGTGCGCGCGGCCGCCGGGTCGGGCAAGACGCGGGTCCTCGTGGAGCGGTTCCTCCGCTTCGTCCTCGAGGCCGGGCTCGATGCGGATCGGATCCTCACGATCACGTTCACCAAGCGCGCCGCCGCCGAGATGAAGAGCCGCATCGTGAGGCGCCTGACCGAGCTCGGCCGGACCGACCAGGCCCAACTCGCCGAGACCGGCCCGATCTCGACCATCCACGGGTTCTGCGAGAGGTTGCTGCGCGAGAACGCCGCGGCGGCAGGCATCGACCCCGACTTCGAAGTGCAGGAGGGTTTCGAGCGGAGGCGCCTTCTTCGGGAGCTGGCCGAGGGCGCCGTCCTGGAATCCCTGCAGACGGACGATGGGCTCCAGGGGCTCCTGGAGCGCCTGCTCGAGATGCACCCGCACCGGTCGGAGCGGGAGGCCGTCGAGGAGATCGCACAGTGGGTCCGCGAGGCCTTCGACTCCCTCCGGGGCACGGGAGTCGACGCCGAGGCGCTCGAGGCGGCGTGCGAAGACCCCGCACGTTGGCTCCGGGATCTGTGGGAAGGCTGGGCCAGC
Source organism: uncultured Fimbriimonadaceae bacterium (assembly GCA_937961665.1). Lineage (GTDB taxonomy): Bacteria > Armatimonadota > Fimbriimonadia > Fimbriimonadales > Fimbriimonadaceae > UBA8783. The sequence continues at coordinate 18,333 of CALGMO010000100.1, read as the reverse complement.
CACGCGGACGGAGGCCCGGACTACGGGAGCATTCTGGACCGACTTCGGAGGACTCCCGGGTGCAGGCTGAACTCCAGGTCGCCGGAGCACGCCGCGGGCGAGGACAGGACCGCGGCCGAGAGCAGCTGCGTGCTGGGCCGTCTGGTCGCCCAAGTCTGGAGAAGCTACGATGCCGAGCTGGTCGCGCGAGGCTGGCTGGATTTCGCCGCCTTGGAGGCGGGCGCTCTGAATCTGCTGGAGCGGAGTCCGTCCGTCCAGGCCAGGTGCCGGGAAACCTATCCCGTCGTTCTGGTCGACGAGGCTCAGGATCTGAACCCGGTGCAGTATCGCCTTCTGGAGCTCCTGTCCTGCGGCGAGGAGATGCTGGTCGGCGACGAGCAGCAGTCGATCTACGGCTTCCGCCAAGCGGACAAGACGCTCTTCGAGAGGCACGCTGAGAAGCACAACGCGCTGCCCCTGTCGCGGAACTTCCGGTCTCGGGAGAGCATTCTGAGGTACGTCGACGACCTGTTCGCCGACGACTGGTCGAACCGCGGGAGAATGAGTCCGGCCGAGACTGGAGAGGCGGCCCCGTATGACGCCGTCGAGGTGCTCCTCTTCGCCGAACGGGGCTGGGGGCCGCTGGTTCGTCGAGTACGGGAGCTGACCGAGGAAGGGTGCCGCTTGGGCGACATCGCGGTGCTGGCGCGACGACGGTGGCAGGCCGCCGAGATCCACCGGGCGCTGCGCCAAGCGGGCCTGCAGGCTCGGCTGTTCGGCGAATCGGAGGACTACTACACCCGGCTGGAGATCCGCGACATGGCGAACGCCCTGCGCGCTCTGGTGGACCCGTCCGATCGGCTCTCCTTCTTGGCCTTTCTCCGGGGACCGCTCGTCGGCCTGAGCCTGGACTCGGTCGCGTCGATCGCTCTGGACGGCCTGCCGGAGGACTGGCGCTCCTGGGAACCGCCGGTGGAGGAGGATCGCGAAGCCTGGCACCGCTTTTTGGAGTGGTTCTCGGAGCTGGCGTCCTTCGCCGACCGCCTGTCGGCTTGGGAGGCGCTGAAGGAGCTGTTCGCCCGTTCGGGTTGCCTGGAGCGTTTTGCGGAGTTCCACGGCCCGTGGCAGACGCTGATGAACGTCCGCAAGCTCTTGCGGCTGGCTGCCGAGACGCCCGAGCAGGGCCCTTGGGAGTTCGCGAGCCAGATTCGGGAGATCGAGCGGATGCGCCACGCCGAGGGAGAGGCGCCGGTTTCGGACGAGGACGACGACGAGGTGCGGGTCATGACCATCCACAAGGCGAAGGGCTTGGAGTTTCCCGTCGTTTTCGTGGTGGGACTCGACGAGAAGCCGCGCTCGCCGGGGCCGCTGGTGGTGGATCGCAGGGCCGGGCGCCTCGTGCTGTCGCTCCGCACCAACCAGGCACCCTGCTGGGTGAAGACCGTCGCCGCGATCCAAGGTCGGGACCGGGAGGAGGAGCTCCGCGTGCTCTACGTCGCCCTGACGCGTGCGAAGGACAGGTTGGTCCTCTGCGGCCCGGCGGCGCCCAGGGGAGCGCCAACCGCGTGGGCCTGGATGGTCCGGAAGCAGGCGTTCCGCCGGCTGCTCGGCAACGGTCCGAAGGGCCGGTAAACTCGGCTCATGGCGCTCGTTGTGGCCGTCGCACAGATCGCCCCGGAAAAGGGGGAGCTCGCCCGCAACCTGGACCGCATCGCCGAGGCGATCGAGCAGGCCTCCAATGAGGGTGCGGACTGGGTGGTGTTTCCCGAGACGGCCACCACGGGCTACTTCCTGGAAGGAGGCGTGATCGAGCTGGCGCTGCGCGCCGAGCAGCTGGCCCACGAGCTCGGCGCCAGACTTTCCGGCAGGCTGCACCGACCGATCGACGCGACGGTGGGCTACTACGAGCGGTTCGAGGGCGATCTGTACAACAGCGCGGCCTACCTGGAGCTCGGCGCCGGGGCGCCCAGGGTGCTGTCCAGCTACCGGAAGTTCTTCCTGCCCACGTACGGCGTGTTCGACGAGCAGCGGTTCGTCAGCGCCGGGCACGAGGTCGGCGTGCTGGAGGCGCGCTTCGGTCGGGTGGGGCACCTGATCTGCGAGGACGTGTGGCACTCGATCCTGCCCACGTTGGCGGCCCTGCGCGGCGCCCAGGTTCTCGCCGTGCCTTCGGCCTCGCCGGCTCGAGGCTTCGCGGGGCCGAAGATCGAGAACCACGACCGGTACGAGCGGATGCTCCGCGGGCTGTGCGAGGAGCACGGGATGTTCTGCGTGAACGCCCAGCTCGTCGGGTTCGAGGGGGGCAAGGGATTCATCGGCGGCAGCATGGTCGTCGACCCGTTCGGACGGGTGATCGCATCCGCGCCGATCCTGGAGGAGACGCTTCTGTTGGCGGAGCTCGACCTGGACCTGATCGAGGTCGCCCGCACGCAGACCCCGCTGCTCAGCGACCTGAAGGAGAGGCTGCCGGCCCTGCTCAGGATGCTGGGCCGGACTTCGCCCTAGGCCCGCCCCGAAAGCCGCTGGGGAACAGAGCTGCCAGCGTCGTCGAGCGCGCGGATCCGCGGGCGTCGCTGAGGTAGACCGGCACGAGGCTGGGATCGGGGCAGAACTCGAGCAGGGACTGGAGGCAGATGCCGCAGGGAGGGGAGCCGTCCTCCGTCGCGACCGCCACCGCGCGCACCTCCCTTCCTCCCGCGCTGACGAGGCAGGCCAAGGCCGCCCTTTCCGCGCAGATCGTCGCCCCGAGGCTCGCGTTCTCCACGTTGCAGCCGGTGTGGACGCGTTCCGACTCGTCCAGGAGCGCAGCCCCGACCGCGTAGCCGCTGTAAGGGCAGTAGGCCCTCTTCCTCGCCACCTGCGCCGCGCCGATCAGTCCAAGATTCATCCTGAAACCTATCGGAATCTCGCAATGGTAACGCCCTGGCCGCCGTCGGCTGGCTCGGCGAAGCCGAACGATCGCACGTGCGGATGGCGCCTCAGGAGGTCGTGCGTGACCTTGCGCAGAACGCCGCCGCCCTTGCCGTGCACGATGCGCACCTGGTCCAGGCCTGCGAGAACGGCGTCGTCCAGGAACTTCTCCAGCTCGCGCTCCGCGTCCTCGGCGCGCATCTGGCGGAGGTGGATCTCCGTCGGAGCGCTCAGCGCACGGCTCAGCGAAAGGTTGGTCCGACCTCGGGCGGGCTGCGGAGTGGCCGGCTCGGTGACAGGCCGCAGACGGCTGACCGGCACGTTCATCTTGATCGGTCCCAGCTGAACTTGGACGGTTCCGTCTTTGGGCTGCGTCAGCACCGTGCCGACCTGGGTGTAACCCTCCACCCTCACCCGCAAGCCGGGGGCGATCTCGGTCTCCTTCGGCGCGGCTTCGTCGTCGGGCCGGAAGGCCTCCGCGGCCCGGCCACCCTCGGCTTGGACCTCTTGCAGGCGGCGCCGGGCCTCCTGAAGCTTGCGCGGATCGGCCGAGCGCTTCAGGTCCTCGAAGATCTGGGCGGCCTGCTGGCGGATCTCCCTCAACACCCGCTCCACCTCCTCTCGGGCTTGGGCGTGGGCCGTCCGCCGGATCTCCTGCGCCTCGGCGAGTTTGCGCGCCGCCGCCGCTTCGGCCTTCTTCAGCTCGGCGGCACGGCGGTCCGCCTCGCCCTGGGCGATCCGGGCCTGTCGCTGGGCGATCTCGAGCTTCTCCAGCATCAGGGCGAGGTCCTGCTGCTCCGACGTGAGGGCTTGGCGGGCCTCCTCGACGACCTCCTTGGGCAGGCCGTAGCGCTCGGCGATCTTCAGGGCGTGGCTCGCTCCCGGCGCACCGAGAAGCAACCGGTAGGTCGGCCGCAGCGACTTCGCGTCGAACTCCATCGCAGCGTTCCTCATGCCGGGCGTGTTGTATGCGAACGACTTGAGCTCGCCGTAGTGCGTGCTGGCGACCACCTTGGCGCGGCCGCGCTGCAGGCTCAGGAGGATCGCCTGGGCCAGGGCCGCCCCCTCCGCCGGGTCCGTTCCCGCGCCCAGCTCGTCGAGCAGCACCAGCGCTCCGGGCTTCAGGTTGCGGATCGCCTCGGCGACGTTGCGGATGTGCCCGGAGAACGTGGACAGCGACTGCTGCAGGCTCTGCTCGTCGCCGATGTCGGCCCAGAACTGGGAGAAAGGACCGATTCGGCAGGCGTCCGCGGGCGGGAACAGGCCGGATTGCACCATCAGGGCGAGCAGTCCCACCGTCTTGATGGCCACGGTCTTGCCGCCCGTGTTGGGACCGGTGATCAGCAGGGCATCCCACTCGAACCCGACCTCGATGTCCACAGGAACCACCGTGGACGGGTCAAGCAACGGATGCCGCGCGGCCCGGAGCTCGATGCCGCAGCCCTCGGCGAGCGCCGGCACGCAGGCCCGTTCGTCGATCGCCAGGCGGGCGACGGCCAACGCCAGGTCGATCCGGCCGGCCACCTCGAGGCTGGCCTCCAGGTCGATGGCGATCTTGCCGACCTCGCCGGAGAGCTTCGAGAGCACCCGGAGCGTCTCCTCGCGCTCCGCCGCCTCGAGCTCGCGGAGGGTGTTTCCCAGCTGGAGGACGTCTTCCGGCTCGACGAAGATCGTTTGGCCGCTGGAGCTCGTGTCGTGGACGATGCCTCGGATCTTTCCTCGGTGCTCTGCCTTGACGGGCACCACGTACCGGCCGTCTCGGGTGGTGTAGATCGGGTCGGAGAGATACTCCCGGTAGCGAACGGTGTACGAGTGGATCTTCTCCGTCAGGCGGTGGGCCGTCGTGGCCTTCCGGCTGCGGATCCGCGCGAGTTCCGCGCTGGCGGAGTCCTTCACCGTTCCGTCCGATTCGAGCGACGCCGCCAGCCGGCCCTCCAGCGCCTTGTCCTCGCGCAGGCTCTCGGCCATCGCCGCGAGCGTGGGGTGTTCGGTCCTTCGGGGTATCAGGAACTGCCGAAAGGCGCGGATGGCCTCCAGAGCCTGTCCGATCTGGAACAGCTCTTGGCCTCCCAGGGTGCCCCCGCGACCGGCCAAGCGGACCGCCTTGCGCAGATCCCGCACGAGGCCGAGGCTGGGAGGAGCCGGCCCGTCGAGCAGGTTATAAGCCTCCTGAGACAGCTCCAGTCGCCGCTGGACCTCGCTCCGATCCGTCGACGGCTCGAGGGCGCGCGCCAAGGCCGCGCCGATCTCGGTCTCGCAACGCTGCGCGAGCCGATCCAGCACCTTGGCGTATTCCAGAACCTCGAGCGCGTGCCTCACGGGTGGCTCATTATGACCTTAGGGGGCGAACCGGCGACGGTAACATCGTGTCCATGGACTTGGCTGCGCGGGCTGAAGAGCTGCGCCGAGAGATCGAGCGGCACAACTACCTCTATCACGTGCTCAACCAGCCGGAGATCAGCGACTCCGAGTACGACGCGCTGTTCCGGGAACTCGTGCGGATCGAGGAGGAGCACCCGGAGCTGCGCACCGCAGACAGCCCGACCCAGCGCGTGGGAGCGCCTCCGGTGGAGGGCTTCCCCGCCCACCCCCACCTCGAGCCGATGCTCTCGCTCGACAACGCGTTCGGGGAAGGGGAGTTCCGCGCATTCGACGAGCGGGTCCGTCGAGGCCTGGGGACCGACGAGCCGGTCGACTACTTCGTGGAGCTCAAGCTCGACGGGGCGTCGATCTCGCTGACGTACCGAGACGGGGTTCTGGAGGCCGCGGCGACCCGCGGAGACGGATCCACCGGAGAGCGCATCACGGAGAACGCTCGGACCGTGCGCGGGATCCCGCTGAGGATGAGGGTCGACTGGCCGGGCGTGGTCGAGGTTCGAGGCGAGGTGGTGATGCTCAAGTCCGTGTTCGAACAGCTGAACCGGGAACGGGCCGAGCGCGGCGAGCAGGTGTTCGCAAACCCGCGGAACGCCGCCGCCGGTGGCCTGAGGCAGCTGGACAGCCGGCAGACGGCCGCGCGGAAGCTGAACTTCTTCGCCTATGGCCTGGGAGCGGCGGAGACCGTGCCGGTGGACCGCCAGAGCGCTCTGATGGCCCTGCTGCGCGAGGCAGGGTTCGCCGTGCGCGAGGAAGGCCGGCTCTGCCGAGGCGCCGACGAGGCTTGGCAGGCCATCGAGGCCGTGCGGCTCCAGCGACCGAACCTGCCTTTCGGCATCGACGGCGCCGTGGTGAAGGTGGATCGGTTCGACCTGCGCGAGCGGCTGGGGGCCACCTCGCACGGACCCCGCTGGGCGATCGCGGTGAAGTTCCCGGCGGAGCAGGCCTTCACGCGCCTGCTGCGCGTCTCGGCGCAGGTCGGGCGCACCGGAGCGGTCACGCCGGTGGCCGAGCTGGAACCCGTGCAGGTCGGGGGCGTCACCGTGAGCCGGGCCACGCTCCACAACTGGGAGGACGTGTGGCGCAAGGATGTCCGGGAGGGCGACGTCGTCATCGTCCAGAGGGCGGGAGACGTGATTCCCGAGGTGGTCGGACCGGTGCTGGACAAGCGCGAGGGTGATCCGCCCAGGCCGCAGGAGCCGTCCGCGTGCCCGGAGTGCGGAGGGCCCGTGGGACGCAACCCCGGCGAGGTCGCTCTGCGGTGCCTGAACCCGGCGTGCCCGGCCAAGGCCCTGGCGAAGCTGGAGCACTTCTGCTCCCGCAACGCGATGGACATCGAGGGGCTGGGGGAGAAGCAGATACGGCGCTTCTTGGAGCTCGGACTGCTGACCGACCTTCCGAGCATCTACCGGCTCGCCGAGCGAAAGGAGGAGCTGCTGGCGCTCGAGCGGATGGGCGAACAGAGCACCGCGAACCTCTTGGAGGCCATCGAGCGGAGCAAGACCCGCACGCTCGATCGGTTTCTGTTCGGTCTCGGCATCCGGCACGTGGGCGAGCGGGGCGCCAAGGACCTCGCGCGGCACTTTGGAACGTTGGACGCGCTGCGCCACGCGGACTACGAGGCGCTGATGGCCGTTCCGGACGTCGGACCGAGGACTGCGAGCGAGATCGAGGCGTTCTTCGAGGACGAGGAGAACCGAGCGATGATCGACGAGCTGCTCGCGCTCGGAGTGTCTCCCGCTCCGGTCGACGCGCCCCGCGGGGACGCCCTGGCCGGGCAGACCGTGGTGTTCACCGGAAAGCTGGAGCGCTTCACTCGGGAGGAGGCGGAGGAGGCCGTGCGGAGGCTGGGCGGCAAGGCGGCCGGCAGCGTGAGCCGCAGCACCACGCTGGTAGTTGCCGGACCGGGTGCCGGCAGCAAGCTCCAGAAGGCCCAGGAGCTTGGCATCCCAGTGGTGACGGAGGACGAGTTCCTGGCGATGCTCCCCGAGGGCGCGCTTTGACCCGGTTCGAGATCCGCGTGCCCGACAGGGATCTGGACCTGCCGCTTTGCGTCTCCTGCGGCCAGGTGTTCCGCTGGCGCCAAGTCGCGGAGGGCGTGTGGGCCGGCGTCGACGGGGATGACGGCTACGTCTGCCGGCGGCTGCCGGACGGTTGGGAGGTGTCGACCAACGCCGACGAGGCGAGCTTCCGTCGGCTCTTCCAGCTGGATCGCCGGCTCGCAGAGGTGGAGGCGAACATCGTCGGGCTAGCCCCGGAGCTCGCTCCCTACGTTGCCCGCCTGCCGGGCCTCCGACTCATGCGCCCGCGCTGCGCCCGAGAGGTTTTGTTCAGCTTTCTTTGCACAAGCAACAACAATTTGGAGAGGATCACCAAGATGGTGCGGTGGCTGGGCGATCTCGGGGACCCGATCGAGGGTCTCCCGGTGCGTGCGTTCCCCCCGCTGGAGCGCTTGGCCCGGCTGGACGAGGCGGAACTCCGCCGGGCGGGCTTCGGCTACCGGGCGCGCACGATCGTGGCCGTGGCTCGGAAGCTCATGGAGCTGGGTGAGGACTGGCTGCACGGGATGCGCCGCGTGGGCTACGAGGAGGCCCACGCCAGCCTGCGCGGTCTGCCCGGCGTCGGACCCAAAGTGGCGGATTGCGTGTGCCTGATCGGGTTGCACTTCGACGAGGCCGCACCGATCGACACGCACCTGTGGCAGGCCGCTTGCCGGCTGTTCTTCCCCGAATGGGCCGGCAAGGCGCTGACCGAGGCGCGCTACCGTCAGGTGGGACGGGCGCTCCGAGAGCGCTTCGGGCCTCTCACAGGGTGGGCGCACCAGTACCTGTTCTACGACAACCTTCTGCGATGGCGCTCCCGAGGGTCGGCCGAGAGAGCGGATACACTCGCGCCATGAAGGCTCCGCTGGCAGTGGCCTGCTTCGCTCTCGCACTGGCAGCCGGGTGTGGCACCGAAGCCCAGGTGCGGGTCCAGCCACGGCCCGCCGCTCCAAGGGAGCGCTCCTTCGGAAACCCCGAGCTCTTCCTCGTGGTTCGGGACCAACGGGTGAAGGAGAGCAGCGGGTTGGCGGCCAGCCCGTCGGCCGGCGATTGGCTGTACACGCACAATGACAGCGGAGACGCCGCCCGGGTTTTCCGCATCGGCATGGACGGCAAGGTGCTGGCGGAGATCGGACTGCCGGGCGTCACCGCCCGCGACTGCGAAGACATGGCCTCGGCGACGCTGGGCGGCGTTCCATACCTCTATCTCGGCGACATCGGAGACAACGAGAGGCGCAGGGATTCCGTGTTCGTGCATCGGTTCCGGGAGCCCGGCGCGGACGGGCGCGTGAGCCGGGTGGAGACGTTCGAGCTGGTCTATCCAGACGGACCCAGGGACGCCGAGGCGCTGATGGCTTGGCCCGGCAACGGCGAGCTTTTCCTGGTGGAGAAGACTCACGGCAGACCATCGGGCGTTTACCGGCTTCCCGCCGGCGCGAAGCCGGGCAGGCACACGCTGCGGCGAGTCGGCGAGGTGCGAGTGGGAGGGGATCTGGCGGAGGCTCAGATGATCACGGGCGGAGACGTCTCGCCGGACGGTCCGCGCGTCGTGCTGCGAACCTACCTCGGGGCGTACGAGTTCTCGGCGCCGGATGGAAGGTCCGACGGCTGGTGGCTCTCGAAGCCGACCAAGATCCGGACCGGCCTGGAATTGCAGGGAGAGGCGATCGCGTATTCCCGCGACGGGAAGTGGCTCTTCACCTCCAGCGAGGGATCGCCCTGCCCGATTCAGCGCATCGCCATCCGGTGATCAGGAGTCTTCTTCCCGCAACGGCTGGGATACTGGCCGCTGCCCGATGTTCTGGAGCTTCTCCACCAGGTCGATGCCGAACACCTCTTTGATCTGCTCGCTGAGAGCCAGCAGGCGCGCCGGGTTCGTGGCGGAGCCGCCTCCCGCGGTGGCCCGGTTGTCGATCACGGTCACCCGCTCGATGCGCGTCTCGGCGATGCTGTCGGTGAGCTGACGGATGATCGGCTCGAGCTTCTGCAGCAGGAAGATCTGCCTGGCTTGGTCGCCGGCTGCCGCCCAGCTCGCCGCGAGCTTCTTGAGCGCCTCGGCCTTGGCCTTGCCCTCCTCGACGATCGGCGCGACGGCGGCGGCGGCCTGTTGCTCCAAGGTCTCGCACTCCGCCTGGGCGGGCGCGACGACGTCGGCCTCCAGCCGCCTCCGCACCTGCTCGATGCGCGCCCGCTGGACGTCCAAGTCGGCCCTCGCCTGAGCGACGAGCGCGGCCACCGCAGCCCTCTCCTCCGCCACCAGCGCGCTCATTCTGGTCTGCGCGTCTCGGAGGCGCTTCTCGGCGTCGGCCTTGCTGACGGTGGTCTCCGCCTGAATCTTGGCCTGCATCTCCTGCTCGCGGTTCTCGGCGGCCCGGACGATGGCGTCGGCGCGGGCGGTGGCCTCGGCGACCCGGGCGGAGCTGAGCAGCTGGGCGTTGCGGATTCGGCCGATGGAGTCCAGATACCGCACGTCGTCGGTGATGTTCTGGATCTTCAGCGTATCGACGATGAGCCCGAGCGAGGTCATATCCTGCTCGACCTCCTGCACGATGCGCTCGTCCAGCAGGCTTCGGTCGGAGTTGATCTCCTCCGGGGTCATGGTGGCTAGCACGCCGCGCAGGGAACCCTCGAGCGTCGCCTTGGCGATCGCCATGATCTCGGTGCGGGACTTGCCGAGGAACCGCTCGATGGCGTTGTTCAGCACCGGCTCGTGGGAGGCGATCTTGACGTTCGCCACGCCCTGCACGTTGAGCGGCACGCCTCCTTTGGAGTACGCGCCCTGCGCGCCGAGCTCGATGATCATGTTGGTGAGGTCCAGCGAGTCGACGCGCTCGATGAACGGCCGCCGCCATCCCATCCCCCCTTTGAGGATGCGGTAGCCGACCCGCCGGTCTCCGATCCGCCGGGTGGTGCCGGAGAAGATCAGCACCTGGTTGGGCTGGCAGATGTACAGCAGCGACTTGAGGCTGAGCAGGAACAGCCCGCCGAACGTGAGCAGAATGCCGATGACGAACCAAAGCCAGGTCACGGTCGGGAACCTCCCTCGGGCGTCTGGCCCGACACGGTGCCGGGCACGTCGATTCCGGTGGCGCGCTGGACGGCCTCGAACACCCTCTCCAGCATCGCCGGGTACTGGGCCATGTAGTTCGGCAGGGTGCGGCCGTCGCCGCCGTCGATCACGCGGATCTCGCCGACGTCCAGCTTCTGCACGCCCTCGGCGGCGGCGCGGATGAGCTTCTCGATGTCCTCGGTGAGCTGGATCTGCATCGCGGACGGCCCGGCCTGCTGCCAAGCTTGGTAGAGCAGCTCGAGCGCTTCGCTGACCGCCCGGCCCCTCTCCCGGATGATCGCGGCCTGGCCGCGGGCCTTCAGCTCTTGGGCGCGCCTCTCGGCCTCGGCGGGCAGCACCCTCTCGACCTGCAGGCGCAGCGCCTCGAGCTCGGCGCGCACCTGCTGCAGCTCCTGCTCGGCCTCGGCGCGCGCTTGGCGGGCCGCGGCGAGCGTGCGCTCCTCTTGGCTGCGGACCTCCGCCTCCAGCTCCGCCTTGAAGCGACGGAGCTCGTTGGCCATCTGGGCCACGGCTGCGTCGACGTTGGCGACGGCCACGTTGGCGCGGCCAGCGTTCTCCGCCTCGGCCTTCTCCGCGACCCTCTTGGCATCCGATTCGGCGATCTCGGCCTCTCGGATGATGTTCGCGATCGCCTTGCGGCCGGTGGCGTCCAGATAGCCGACCTCGTCCGTGACGTGCGTGATCTTGAGGGTGTCGAGGTGCAGGCCGAGCTTGCGCAGGTCCACCTCGGTCTCCTTGGTCAGCGATTCGGCGAAGGAAAGGCGGTCCTCGTTGACCTGCTCAGGCGTGAGGTTGGCGATGACGCCCCGCAGGTGGCCCTCCAGGGTCTCCTTGGCGACGCGGCGCACCTCCATCAGGTCGCGGTTCATGAAGCGCTCGACCGCGTTGCCGATCACCTCCGGGTCGCTGCTGATCTTCACGTTGGCGACGGCCTCGACGTTCATCGCGATGCCGCCGCGCGAGTAGGCGTTCCGCACGGTGATCGGCACCTCCATCAGCGTGAGGCTCATGCGGTCCACCCTCTGCAAGCCCGGCAAGGCGAGGGTGCGGCCGCCGATCACCGTGTCGTAACCCCGCCTGCGGCCCTGCACGGTCCCGCCCCGGAAGATGCCCGAAACGATCAGAACCTCGTTGGGGGCGCAGATCTTCAGGAGCGACTTCGCCAAGATCGCGAAGAAGATCAGCAGACCGAGCGCGAACACCGCCCCGCCGATCAGCGCGCTGAACCCGGTGAGCGCTTCCAGACCCGTCTCCTGGGCCAACAGCTGGAGAATCATGGTTTCACCTGAGATAGTCTTCCTTTCGCGCGACGCGCGCGTTGTTGCCTTCGAACCCGACGACGAGCACCTCTTCGCCCGCCTCGATCTCGCGGTCATTCTCGGCGACCGCGACGAGGTCCACCGTGCTCCCCTTAACCTGAAGCCGGACCTTTCCCGGCAGGCTTCCTCGGACCGGCACCAGCACCCGCGCCTCCGCGCCGAGGAAGTCCTGCTCGGTGATGGCGGATTGGCTCTCGTTCTTGGCGAGCCAGTGCACGATGCCGCTCGCGGCGAGCCCCATGACCAGACCCGTGAGGATCGAGACCATCAGGGTGAACGGCTCGCCGGTCTTGGCGAACAGCGTCAGCGCGAGTCCGGTCACGCCGAACACGGCGGCGAGGTATGTCCAGAACCGCAGGCTGGTGAAGGGGATCCAGAACTCGGCAGCGGGAGCGCCGTCCGATCCGGCGTCGTGCTCGGCCGCCGGTGCGAGCTCGGTGCCCGAGTCCGCCCCTCCGACGTCATGGTCCGCGCCGACGCCTCCGTCCGTGTCCATTCCGCCGTGCGCGAGGCCGCCCAGGGCGGAGAAGAGAACCAGTCCGCCACCCACGATCGCCGCGACCAGGTACAGGGCAAGCACTACTTACAGTATCGCAGGAAGGGACCGGGGGTTGCGTCTACTGGGAGGTGCTCTGTCGCTCGTGCGGCTCTTCCGCGGTCGTCTCGGCGTCCGCAGCTCCGGACTCGACGGCGATCAGCTTGGGGAGATGGGAGAAATCGAGCTCCTCGAGCGCCTTGTCGATGGCGTCCAGCTGCAGGCGCGCCTCGCCGAGGGCTTCGAGGAAGTCTTGGCTCGGCATCTCCGGCGACTTGTCGACGAGCCGGTAGCCGAGCATCTTGACGCGCAGGGTGTCCAAGGTCGTCATGAACACGGCGGCTTGCGCCTCGGTGCGGCCGACTCCGGCCATCACGGCGTCGTACAGCTTGCGGTACTCGGCGATGTTGCGGTCCGCGATGCGGTACAGCTCCTTGGCCTGGGGATCCGTGGGCGAGGAGCTCCAGGCTGGCGGCTGGACGTACACGCCCCGCTCGGTGGCCAGAACCTCGCTGGAGACGAGGTCGGCCCGCCGGAGCGCCGCGTACAGAGCCTTGGCCACGGCCTCCACCGTGCGGGGCATCTCGCGCAGGGAGGCCACCTGATCCTGCCTCATCTTGCCGACCACCTTGCGGAACCTCTCGAGACGGTCGGCGCATCCAGCCCACAGCGCCGCGAACCGCTGGTTGCGAAACCTCTTGGCGACCGAGGCGTTGTAGGCGCGGACGGCGTACAGGCCCAAGGAACCTACCGCCGCCGCGGCGGGTACCGCCCATCCGAACGCTTCGGGGAACCAGTGGTACGCCCCCCAGCAAGCGGCCAGGAAGGCGATCTCCTTGGCCAGGCTCCTCGGGTTCAGGAGCTCCAGCAGGAACAACCTGCGGTCTTGGGAGCGGATATCGTCCATGGCCGCCTCAGTTTAGCGGAGGAGCGCCGATGGACGGCAGAGCCCTCTCGGCGGCGTGCGCCGTTCCGAGCAGAGCTTCGTCGCGCATCGGGGCGCCCAGCAGCTGCAGACCGACGGGCAGGCCCTCGGCGAGCCCGCAAGGAATGGAGACCGCGCAGAAACCGCCCATGTTCGCCGGAATCGTGCAGAGGTCCAGCATCTTGAGAGCGACCGGGTCGGCGGACATCTCGCCCAAGCGGAAGGCCGTCACGGGCGCGGTGGGGGAGACGATCGCGTCGAACCGGTCGAGCACTTCCAGGAACTCCCTGCGCAGGAGGGTGCGCGCCTGCTGCGCCTTGGCGTAGTAGGCCTCGTAGTAGCCGGCGGAGAGCACGTAGGTTCCGATGACGATGCGCGTCTTGACCTCGTGGCCGAACAGCCGACCCCGCGTTCGGGCGACCGTCTCCACGTGCCCGGGCCCCTCGGCGCGCGGGCCGAAGCGCACGCCGTCGAAGCGGGCCAGGTTGCTGCTGGCCTCGGCCGGAGCCAGGATGTAGTAGGTGCTCACGGCGAGGCGGACCGAAGGGAGGGAGACCTCCGCAAGCTCCGCGCCCTCGGCTCGCAACACCTCCAACGCCTGCTCGAACGTTCGGGCGACAGCCGGATGGAGGGCGTCTCCGGTCAGCTCCTTGGAATAGGCGAGGCGCTTGCCCTTCAGCGTGCCCTCGGACAGGTCGGCGCGAACCGGTCCGCAAGCCACGCTCGTGCCGTCTTTGGGATCGTGACCGGTGATGGCCTCGGCGACCAGTGCGGCGTCCTCCACGGTGCGCGCCATCGGTCCGATCTGATCGAGGCTCGATCCGAAGGCCACCAGCCCGAACCTCGAGCAGCGGCCGTAGGTCGGCTTGAAACCGACGATGCCGCAGAGCGCCGCCGGCATGCGGATCGAGCCGCCGGTGTCGGATCCCAGCGCGGCGGGTGCGAGCCGCGCCGCGACGGCGGCCGCGGAGCCCCCCGAGCTGCCGCCGGGCGAGCGCTCCAAGTCCCATGGGTTGCGAACCGGGCCGAACGCGGAGGTCTCGTTCGAGCCTCCCATGGCGAACTCGTCGAGGTTGGTTTTGCCGAAGACGACGGCTCCGGCGCGGCGAAGGCGCTCCACCACCGTCGCGTCGAACGGAGGCACGTAGCCTTCCAGAATCTTCGACGCGCAGGTGGTCGGGATGCCCCTCGTAGAGATGTTGTCCTTGATCGCGACCGGCAGGCCGGCTAGGGGGAGGCTCTCTCCGGCGGCGAGCCTCTCCTCCACGCGGCGGGCCTCCGCCAAGGCGGCTTCTGCATCGAACCAGAGGAACGCGCCGAGCCGCTCTCCGAAGCGATCCACCCGTTCCGCGTAGGCCCGCACGACCTCCGACGGTGCGAGCCGACCCGACTGAACGTCTCTCACCAGCTCGGTGGCCGTTCGGTCGACCGGCATGGCTGGCTAGTCCTCGATGATGGTGGGCACCACGAACAGCCCGGCCCGCGACAGCGCCGAGTTCTGCAGCGCTGCCGCGCGGTCGAGCGGTTCTCCGGGGATGTCTTCGGCCCACACGTTCTGGAGACTGACGGCGTGCGACTGGCCCTCGACCCCGTCGAAGTCCAGGCTCTCGATCTCGGAGAACAGCCCGAGAAGGGCGTTCAGCTCGGACTGCAACGCGACCATCTCCTGCTCCGAAAGCTCGAGCCGAGCGAGCTTGGCCACGTGGCGGACTTCTTCCAAGGAGATGGACATGCCCGGCTATTATGGCACACCGTCATAATGGGTTCGATCGGATGGATCGACCCAGATACCCGTACGTCGTTTCGGTCCTGGTGGTGATCTTCGCGTTCGGCGCGTTGCTGCGGCTGGCCAAGCCGCTGATTCCCCCGGAGCAGCCGGCGGACGTGATCCGGGAGCCCTCGGAGTACGCCCGCGCGGTGCTCGCGGACAGAATCCCGTGGATGGCGATGGGCCCTCTGGCGCTCTCGGAGGCGCGGAGGCTGGACCGGCCCCTGCTCGTGCTCGTCGCCGCGCCTTGGTCCGCGATAGGCCGGGACTTGGAGCGCAGGGCGTTCCGGGATGCGGACGTCCGCGCGTTCGTGAAGGGCAACTTCGTCGCCGTCAAGGTCGATCCGGCGCAGCGGCCCGAATGGTTCAACACGTTCCTTCCGGTCAGCAGGGTGCGCCTCGGCTTCCTTCCGGAGGCCCAACTGTGGCTCCTCGACTCCGAGGGACGGATTCTCAGCGAGCTGTTCTTCCGGGATCCGGCCTCGCGCATCGACCCCTCCTGGTTCCTCGCGCGGCTGGTGGAGTTTCGAGATCGCTTTCGGACGGCCAGGCTGGAGCCCTGGAACCTAGAGCCGCCGGGGGTTCAGCAGAGGATCGATCTGGAGAGCCTCGGAACCGGCGGGAGCGGCGGGCCTCTCGACCTCGCCGCCTACGCCGAGAGCGCCCGGGAGGCGATCGGCCCCAAGGGTGGGTTCGTCGGCGCTGGAGGCTCGGTGGAGATCCTGCCCCAGGCTTTCCGGTTCCTGGAGATCGCCGGCGACGAGGAGGCGCTGCGCCGGGCCCTGCAGCCCGTGCTGCTCTCGCCTCTTGTGGACTGGGTGGACGGCGGGATCTTTCTCCGACCGCTGGACGGCGAACTGCGGATCCCCCAGTACGACAAGGTGGCGGTGCACAACGCCGAGTTGATGCGCGCGCTGGCGATGGCCGACGCGCTGTGGCCCGACGAACTGACGCGGGAGGTCGCCGAAGGCTGCTTCGATTTCCTCTTCTCCGGCCTGCGGCAGGGGGAGTACCTCGCCGCCTGCCGCGTGGGGGACGAGCGGCCGAACGGCCGGAGTTCCCGGAGCAGCTTTCCGCCTCGGGACCTGCGCTCTGCCGCAGACCCGGCGAGCCTGTTCCGGCGGTTCGGCACGGAGCCGTTCGACGTGGCCGAGTGGTGCAGGGAGAACCTCCGCCTGCGCGTGGAGGAGAACCCCTCGATGGTGCCCAGGCTCCGGCGGCCCTCGGTCGTTTCGGAGGACCGCGACCGTCTGAGGGTGGCGCGGGCTTGGCTCCGCCGGATCGCCGACTCGAAGCGACAGCCGACCCTCGCCGTGCCGGGCATGGCCGACGCGAATCTGACGGCCGTCGCCACCGGCTTCGTTGTGGCTCGGCTTTGGGGCGACCGCGAGAAGCTCACGACGGTGGGCGACCTGTGGGATCGGCTGGACGTGCTGGAAACCGGCGGCGACGTCGCTCGGGGGATGCACCTGACCGACCCCGGCTCTCCATACCTCGGCGACTACCTCGCGTTCTCGGATGCCGCCCTGCAGGACTTTCTGGCTACAGGACGCGTGCTCTCCCTCGAGCGCGGCCTCCGCGTGTTGCTCCGAGCGAGGGAGCTCTTCGAGGCGGGCGAACCGGGGTCGTGGGCGCTGACCACCGAGGCGGCGACCGTTCTGCCCGACGCTCGGGCACCCGAGATCGTGGACAACGTGGGCGAATCCTGCACGGCCAAGGCGATGCGCCTCGCCTTCGCCTACGGTCGGTTGCTTCGCGGGAAGGGCCCCCTGGCCTCGGTGGCCGCGGTGCTGAGCCAAGACGCCGCGGCCGCTCTGGCGCGCTTCTCGGACTTGGCGGAGACCCTCGGGCCGGCCGCCGCAGGTTTCGCGGCGGCGGCGTGGAGCCTTTTGGACGATCGGCATGCGGTCGTCGTGGGGCCCGGATGCGTCGACCGAGCGGCCAGGCTCTTCCGGAAGGTTCCGTTCCGATTGGTCGCGCCGTGCCTGGGGCCCGTCCGACCGGACCTCTCCAACGCGAAGCCAGGGATCTACGTGGTCGAAGGAACGAAGGCGAACGGCCCGCTCTCGGAGGAGCAGGCCGTTCGGATGCTGGAGGTTCGCGCGCTCAGCGGCGCGGCCGGAAGCGGGCGTTGACGTCGTCGTCCGGCCTGCGCTCCTTCTGCGGGAACGAATCCGGAACGTCCACCGGCTTGTTCTGCTGCTGGGTGGGCGCTTGCGCCGGCTTCTCCTGGGGTTGCTCCTCAGGACCCTTGGTCTGCTGCTGGCGCGCCTCCCCCCTGCCGCGGTCGTCGCGACGCTCCTGGCCCCGGGACTCGCGCCGCTCGCCGCGCTCGCCCCTACCCCGGTCCCTGCCGCCGCGGTCGCCACGGTCTCCGCGGTCGCCGCCCGGACGGCCGCCGGTCGGTTTGGGAGCCACGGCGTTCTCGTTGTCTGCCAGCTTCGGGTGGTCCTGCGGCACTCCGAGCGCCGTCAGGTTGATCCGGCCGAGGCTGTCGATCTCGTGGACCACCACGTTCAGCTCGTCGCCGACCGAGACCACGTCGTCGGGGCGTCGGATGCTGCGGGTCGTGAGCTGTTCGAGCGGCACCAGACCCTCTCGGCCCGGGATGAACTCGACCATCGCCCCACGGCCCATCAGCCGGCTGACGCGTCCCCGGAACTTCGTGCCGATGGCGATGTCGTCCGTGAGCGCGCGGATCATCGCGATGGCCTCTTCGACGGCCTCGAGGTTCGGCGCACCGATCAGCACGCGGCCGTCCTGCCCGATGTCGATGCTGGTGCCGGTCGTGGTGGTGATCTTCTTGATGGTGGCGCCGCTCGGCCCGATCACGAGCCCGATCTTCTCCGGGTTGATCTGGATCGTGATGATCTTCGGAGCGTTGGGCGACAGCTGCTCGCGGGGAGCGGCGATCTCGGCCTCGATGACGTCCAGAATCTGCAGGCGGGCCCTCTTGGCTTGGTGCAGCGCCTGGGCGAGCACCTCGTCCGGGATGCCCTCGAGCTTCGTGTCGAGCTGGAGCGCCGTGATCCCCTTGCGCGTGCCGGCGACCTTGAAGTCCATGTCGCCGCAGAAGTCCTCCATGCCCTGGATGTCGGTGAGGACCTTGTACCGGTGGCCGTCGGACATCAGCCCCATGGCGATGCCGGCGACGGGCGCCTTAATCTTGATGCCCGCGTCCATCAGCGCGAGGGTCGAGCCGCAGACGGAAGCCATGGAGGTGCTGCCGTTGGACTCCAGAACCTCGCTGAGCAGGAGGATGGTGTACGGGAAGTCGGGCTCGTCGATCGGCACGACGGGCTTGAGCGCGCGCTCGGCGAGGGCTCCGTGACCGACCTCGCGGCGCCCGGGGCCGCGCAGGGGCCGCACCTCTCCCACGCTGTAGGGCGGGAAGTTGTAGAAGTGCATG
>CALGMO010000099.1 GCA_937961665.1 uncultured Fimbriimonadaceae bacterium | reverse complement strand
GTTTCAACTCATGGCCCCGGGGGGTTGCCCCGAGACCTGTTCCAGCTGATCGCGCCGTTGCTTCCGCTCTCCGGTTTCAACTCATGGCCCCGGGGGGTTGCCCCGAGACGTTACACAACATTCTACACGAATTTCGAACCTGGCGCAAGGGGTTTTCGGGGAATTTGCCACCGTTACCGGGTTTTCGGCCGCCGGGGCGCCCGCCCGCAGGTTGGGGCGAGCCGCGGAAGGGCCGAATCGGTGGCACTCCATTGTCCCCATCCAAAAAGGAAGAGTCTTAGCCCAAAGGTCGTTCGAGGATCAGAATCTTCGGTCCGTTGGGACCCATGCAACGCGAAAAAGGCCGATTTTGCCACCTTTACCAAGTGTCTGGAGTTCCACGTACGAAAGCTCCAAACAGGCCGTCAAGCGTCGAGCAATCGGACCCCTTCCGGGCCGATCTCGAAGGGCAGCCAGTCCAAGGGGTGCGCCAGGCCCTCCATCTTCTCGATCCGGAGCTCCCTGCGGAGGCGGCCGCCGCGCTCCGCCACGCGGAAGCGGAACACGTTGTGCGCGAGACCGAACGTGAGGTCGATCATTCGGCGGACGCGCGGGCTCCCGTCGGCGGCCTCGCTCATCAGGTCGAAGTTCGTGACGCCGTCGAAGAACGCCCAGTTGACGGTCCAGGTCTCCACCTCGCGCCAGCGCTCTTCGGAGAGCGTCTCGAACACGTGCTCGGTGTTGTCGCCGGCCACGAAGCGCGTGACGCCGGCGGCGGAGAGCCTGCGGTCGATGGCGCGCATGGTCTCGAAGTCGTCCAGGGAGAAGTATTCGACGGCGGGGTCTCTGGGGTAGGGGTCGAAGTGCTCGAACGCCTGGATGGGCAGGAGCCTGCCCCGCTCCTCGAAGGGACGCACGGCCCAGCCGAAGCTCTCGAAGTAGCGGCGCATGTGCTCCCAAGGCCGGTCGAACACGTCGTAGGCGACGGTCTCGCCGTTCTGCAGCCCGGTCCAGAGGAACTGCATGGCGAACACGGTCTTGCCCGTGCCGGGCGGGCCGTACAGGAGGTTCCGGCTGCCCCGTGGAACGCCGCCGATCAGGCGATCGAGGCCGGCGACGCCGGTGCTCTGGAGTTCCAACGCGCCCATCGACTTCGGTTCTACGGCCTGCGGGTCAGGGCTTCGGCGAGGCCGGGGACCTCGCGCATGGACTCGGTGCGGACGGCGCGGATCTTGCGGAGCATCTCGGCCTCGGAGTCTCGGAACGGGTCGATGGGCTCGGCGGGGCCGGGGAAGCTGAACAGGCCCCACTGGCCCATGGGTCCTCCCTTGGCCATGGTCTTGTAGGTCCAGAGCGCCCAGGACCAGCCGTGCCGCTCGAACTCGAGGACGACCTCTCGGGTGGCGGCGGGGCTGGAGTGCGGCTCGAGGTTGAACTCTCCGATGTAGAGCGGCGCGTTGCGGTAGCCCATCAGCTCGGCGAGGCGGGGAGCCTGGGCCCGGAGGCGCTCGATGTGGTCGGTCTCCTTCTTGGCGTCGAAGTTGTAGGTGTGGATCGAGTAGGCGGCGTTGGTCCAGCCGGCGAGGTCCAGGTGGGGGGTGGTCTCCAGGCCCTTGTATCCGTCCTCGAAGAGCACGATGGGCAGGGGGCTCTTGGCGCGGATGGCGCGGATCACGCGGTCGTGGACCAGGTGGAGCATGGCGGGGTTGGGGGCTCCCATCGGCTCGTTCATCAGGTTGAACACGGCCACGGTGGGGTCGTCGGCGAAGGCGTCGGCGAGCCTCTCCCAGACCTGGACGAGCTTGGCGATGTTGGCCGGCTCGAACCACAGGCGGTTGCGTCCCTCCTCTCCGGTGTGGTGGTCCATGCTCTGGCCGCCGGGCGCACCGTGGAGGTCGAGGACTACGTAGAGCCGGTTCTGGGCGGCCCACCGCACGGCCTGGCGGATGCGGTCCATGCCGCCGGGCTCCTCGGCGAGCGTCCAGAGGATGGGGAGCCGCACGTGGTTGAAGCCGCGCTGGGCGATGCGGCGGAAGTCTTCGGCGGTGATCCAGTTGTCGCGCCAAGCGTTGCGGACGCGGACCATGGCGTCCCGGCCGAGGCGGCGCTCCACGGCCTCCCAGAGGGTCTTGCTGTCGCGGACCTTGGGGAGGTCGGACCCTTCGGGCGGGTTCTCGGCGAAGGGGGTCATCCAGATCTCCTCGACGAACCAGCCGCCCAGGTTCACGCCCCGGAGGATCACCCGTTTGCCGGCGGGGTCGACGAAGTGCGGTCCGTCGACGCGGAGGCGGGGCAGGGGCGCGGCTTCGGAGGCGCCGAGCGCGAGGCCGAGCAGGAGCGGGAGGGTCATGGCGGAAGGAATTTACCCCGGGGGCCGGCCGGCGCCGGCTCGGATATACTCCGTCTTCCCGATGTCCCGCGCGTGGTATTCCTTCATCCTGACCCTGGCGAAGCTGGCGTTCCTGGCGCTGGGCGGGTATCGGTCCAGGGGCCGGGAGCGCGTTCCCCGGCGGGGTCCGGTGCTGGTGTGCCCCAACCACTGCAGCCATCTGGACCCTCCGCTGGTGGCGGTGTGCATGCCGCGCCGGCTGCGGTTCATGGCCAAGGAGGAGCTGTTCGAGGTTCCGGGTTTCGGGTGGCTGATCCGGAGCCTGGGGGCGTTTCCGGTCAGGCGGGGGGCGGGCGACGCCGAGGCGATCCGTCTGGCGCTGGAGATCCTGCAGGGCGGGCACGCTCTGCTGCTGTTCCCGGAGGGCACGCGCGGCGACGGACGGACGCTGGGGCCGGTGAACCGCGGCCTGGCGATGCTGGCCAAGCGATCGGGGGCGGCGATCCTGCCGGCGCTGGTGGTGGGGACCAGCCGGATGCTGCCCAAAGGGGCGAAGCGGATCCGGCGGGGGAGGACGGAGGTGCGGTTCGGGGAGCCGTTCACCTACGCGGAGATCGCGAAGGGGGCGAACGAGCGGGAGAACCGGGAGCTGTTCGTCCGGGAGTGGGAGAGCCGGGTGCTGGCGCTGGCGCGCGAGGCCGGGCTGGAGCTCAGAGGCGCGCCGTCCAGCCCAGACCCCACACCGACCGCCGATCGCGGGCCAGCATCCTGAGCCAGAGGCCGTCGGCGGGCCGGACCTCGATGCCCGCGGTGATGCGGGTGGCGTCGTGCTCGGCCAGCAGGCGGAAGCGGCTGGTCCACGGGATGGAGACCCCCACGAACGCGCCGTTGTGGCCTCCGGTGCCCGCTCCGAGCGTGAGCTGCAGGGGGGTGTCGCCGTTGTAGCGCCCGGTCATGCCGACGTCGTAGGAGACGGCGACGTAGAAGCGGCGGCCGAGGAAGGTGTTGCCGAACGCGTCCTGCACCCCGATGGCCAGACCGGGCACGTAGTTGACGACCGGATCGGTGATGGTGTAGGCGAGGTCCAGGGTGGGCAGGGCGTTGCGGCTGTCGACGTACTCTCCGCCCAGGGAGACCTCGAGGGCCGGCGTGAGGCCGTAGGAGACGGTGCTCTGGAGGCACCTCTCGCCATCGCCCTCCCAGACCGCGTCGAACTTGACGGTGCCGTAGGTGACCTTGCGTCCGCTGGGTGCGGCGATCAGGCGGTCGGCGGGGGCGAGGGTCGCCGCCAGGGCGAGCAGGGCCAGGGCGAGGGCGCGCATCGGCGTGAGGCTACCCCGCGGGGTCGGCGCGGAGGACGGCTCCGGTGCCGGCGCTGGTAGCCATGCGGGTGTATCGGCCGAGCCAGCCGGAGGTGAAGCGGGGCGGGGGCGGGGTCCAGCCTTGCCGCCTGCGCTCGAGCTCGGCGGGCTCGACGCACAGCTCCAGGGTGCCGGCCTCGAGGTCAAGCTCGATGAGATCGCCCTCGCGGACGAAGGCGATGGGACCGCCCTCGGCGGCCTCGGGCGAGACGTGGCCGACGCAGGCTCCCCGGGTGCCTCCGCTGAACCGGCCGTCGGTGACCAGCGCCACGCTCTCTCCCAGGCCCTGGCCCATGATGTAGCTGGTGGGGGCGAGCATCTCCTGCATGCCGGGGCCTCCCTTGGGGCCCTCGTAGCGGATCACGACGACGTCGCCGGGCCGGACCCGTCCGCCGAGGATGCCCTCGCAGGCCTCCTCCTGGCTCTCGAAGATCACGGCGGGGCCCTTGTGGCGCATCATCTTGGGGGAGACGCCGGCGGTCTTGACGACGGAGCCCTCGGGCGCGAGGCTTCCGAACAGGATCCGCAGGCCGCCGGTGGGGGAGTAGGCGTCCTCCAGCGGGCGGATGACCTGGGGGTCTCGGATCTCGGCGTCGGCGATGTTCTCGAAGAGCGTGCGGCCGGTGACGGTCTTGGCGTCCAGGTGCAGCAGGCCGGGGATCTTAGAGACCTCCTTGAGGATGGCGGAGATGCCGCCGGCCCGGTGGACGTCCTCGATGTGGAAGCGGCTGGAGGGCGAGACCTTGCAGATGTTGGGGCAGCGGTCGGACAGCTCGTTGATGCGGCGGAGGTCGTAGTCGATGCCGGCCTCGCGGGCGATGGCGAGCGTGTGCAGGACGGTGTTGGTGCTGCCGCCCATGGCCATGTCGAGCACGAAGGCGTTGTCGATCGACTCGCGGGTGAGGAGGTCGAGCGGCTTGACGTCCTGGGCGACGAGCTCCAGGATGCGGCGGGCGGCTCGGCGCCACAGGTCGCGGCGCTCCTCGCTGTCGGCGAGCATCGTGCCGTTGCCGGGCAGGGCCAGGCCGATGGCCTCGCTGAGGCAGTTCATGGAGTTCGCGGTGAACATCCCGGAGCAGGATCCCGGCCCGGGGCAGGACGCGCACTCGAGCTTGTGGAGCTCGCGCTCGTCGATGCGGCCGGTTTTGTAGGCTCCGACGCCCTCGAACACGGTGATCAGGTCGGAGGCTTCGCCGGTGTCCAGCCGTCCGGCGCGCATGGGCCCTCCGCTGGCGAAGATGGTGGGGATGTTGCAGCGGATGGCGCCCATCAGCATGCCGGGCACGATCTTGTCGCAGTTCGGGATGCAGATCATGCCGTCGAAGCAGTGGGCGCGGACCATCGTCTCGACGCAGTCGGCGATCAGCTCTCGGCTGGGCAGGCTGAACTTCATGCCGCTGTGGCCCATGGCGAGGCCGTCGCAGATCGCGATGGTGTTGAACACGAAGGGCGTTCCGCCGGCCTCGATCACGGCCTGCTTGACGAGCTCGCCGACGGCGTCGAGGTGCGCGTGCCCGGCGACCACATCCGTGTAGGAGTTGCAGATGGCGATGAACGGCTTGCGGATGGCGTCGTCGTCGAGGCCCGTGGCGCGCAGGAGGCTGCGGTGCGGAGCGCGCTCGAAGCCGGCCTTGATCGTGTCGCTGCGCATAGGGCCTGAGGATATCCGATCGTCCGGCAGGAGTTCGGGCCGGCTGCGGCGAACGCTGGGGCGTCATGGAGACGATGCGGGTGGTGGCGATCACCGGCGAACGGGCCTGCGCGCTGGTGGAGAGGCCGAAGCCCCGGCCTTGGGGCTGGTACGCGGTGGTGCGGATCCTGGTCGCGCCGATGTGCACGGAGTACAAGGCGTACAAGAACGGCTGGGTTGGCGACTGGCTGGGCCACGAGGCCGCGGGCGTGGTGGAGGAGGTGGCCGGGCCGTGCCGCGTGAAGCCGGGCGATCGGGTGCTGGTTCTGCCGCAGAACCCGTGCGGGGGATGCGAGCTGTGCCTGAGCGGCGAGTACGTGCTGTGCCAGGACGAGCCGAACGTCCTGGAGCTGACCGGCAACGCCTATGGCACGAGCACCTACAGCCAGTTCATCGTCAAGGCGGACTGGCAGCTGCCTCGGATTCCGGACGACCTGACGATCGAGGAGGGCTCGATGGCGTGCTGCGCGCTGGGTCCGGCGTTCGGCGCCATGCGGCTGACGGGGCTGGGGCCGCACCAGACCGTGCTGATCACGGGCCTCGGGCCGGTGGGGCTTGGAGCGGTGGTGTGCGCCAAGGACGCCGGGGCGAGGGTGATCGCCGTCGACGGCGCGCCGTTCCGGCAGGCCCTCGCCCGGGAGCTGGGGGCGGACCTGGTGCTGGACCACGCCGACCCGGACGCCCTGCGGCGCGTGCGGGAGGCCACGCGCGACGGTCGTGGCGTGGACCAGGCGATCGAGTGCGCCGGGGTGCCCGAGGCCCACCGCCTGTGCGTGGACGCCGTGCGCCGCCGGGGCGTGATCGGCCTGGTGGGCGAGGGGGGAGCGTTCGAGCTGAAGGCCAGCGACGACTGCCTGCGCAAGCAGCTCACGATCCTCGGCTCGTGGTACTACAAGCGCCAGGACGTGGAACCGCTGTTCCGACTGATCGCGCGGAACCGGAGCAAGATCCGGACGATGGTCACCCACCGGTTCCCGATGTCGAGGGTGCAGGAGGCGTTCGAGCTCCAGATGCGGGCCGAGACGGGCAAGGTTCTGCTGGATCCCTGGGCCTAGCGCAGGCGCGGGGCGCAGCAGGCCTTGAACTTCCGGCCGCTGCCGCAGGGGCAGGGGTCGTTGCGGCCGACGCCGCGGAACTTGGCTGCCCGCTCGTTGCGCGCCAGGTCCATCACCAGGGCGGGCGGCCTGCCCTCGCGCAGCAGCCCCGCCATGGCGCGCATGGTGGGGGCGCAGTGCTGGAAGAAGCGCAGATAGCCGGCGCACAGGTGGCTGTGGCCCGGCTCGCCGTCGGGCGAGAGCGCGAACCGGTGCTTGGGGCAGTCTCCGTTGCAGGCGAAGAGCACCGGGCAGCGTCGGCAGGCCTGCGTCAGCGCCGTCCGCTTGGCCTGGCCGAACGCGGCCTGCTGCGGAGATTCGGCGAGCACGCGGAGGGGCGTGCGCAGGACGTTGCCGAGCCGGTGCTCGGGGTACACGAAGTGGTCGCAGGAATAGAGGTCGCCGTTGTGCTCCAGGGCCATGGCGCGCCCGCACTCGGGCGCGAACACGCACATCGGGTTGGGCAGGCCGCAGAAGGCGTTCAGGGTCGCGTCGAAGAGCTGCACGAACACCCGACCGACGTCGCGCGAGACCCACTCGTCGTACACGGCGCAGAGGAACGCGCCCCACTGCCCGCCGGACACCGTCTCCGGCGTGGGCGCGCCGTCGGGACCGCGCTCAACGATCGGGATGAACTGCACGAACCCGCTCCCTTCCGCCCGGAGAAAGCGGTACACGTCTAGCGGGCGCTCGGCGTTGAGGCTGTTCACCACCGTCAGGGTGTTGAAGTCGACCCCGTGCCGCCGGAGCAGGCGCATCGTGGCCAGCACGCGGTCGAAGGTGGGCTCGCCCTTGCGGCCGACCCGGTGGGCGTCGTGAACGTCCCTGGGACCGTCGATGCTCAGGCCGACGAGGAACCGGTTCTCCGCCAGGAACGCGCACCACTCGTCGTCGAGCAGCGTGCCGTTGGTCTGCAGGGCGTTGTGGACCGTCTTTCCGCCCGCGTGGCGCCGTTGGAGCTCGACAACCCTGCGGAAGAACTCCAGTCCCATGAGCGTCGGCTCCCCGCCCTGCCAGGCGAAGTGCACCTCTGGCACGTCCTGGGCCTCGATGTACTGGCGGACGTAGCTCTCCAAGAGCTCGTCGGACATCCGCCACCGGCGGTTGCCGGGATACAGGTCCTTCTTCTCGAGATAGAAGCAGTAGGTGCAGTCCAGGTTGCAGACCGGCCCGATCGGCTTGGTCATCACGTGGAACGCCAGCGGTCCGGACCCGGACATGGCCCGTTCTACCCCTTCGTCCGAACGCGCGGCGGGTCGGCCCCGCCCGGTCGCGAGCCCAACCGTCGTCCGCGCGTTCAGGGGGTCGGCGGAGACGCGCCGAGGCGCCGGAGCACGCCCTCGGCGCATCGGCGCCCGTTGGCGATCGCCCAGACGATCAGCGACTGGCCGCGCTGCATGTCTCCGGTGGCGAACACGCCCGGCACGCTCGTCTGCCAGTCGGCGTCGGTCTTCACGTTGCCGCGGGCGTCCAGCTCCAGGCCGAGCTGCCCGATCAGCCCCGAGCGCACGGGGCCGGTGAAGCCCATCGCCAGGATGACCAGGTCCACCTCCAGCGAGAACTCGCTGTCGGGAACCGGCTCGAAGCTCGGCGGCGGGCCGACCCTCTGGGCCACCAGCCGCCGGACCCGGCCCTCGGAATCGCCCTCGAAGCGCA
>CALGMO010000098.1 GCA_937961665.1 uncultured Fimbriimonadaceae bacterium | reverse complement strand
CTTGGCGGGCCACGGCGGGGGGCGTGGCCCGCCTCTTCTGGCCGGGCCTGGGCGCCGGGGGGGGCGCGGCCGGAGCTCGCGGGGATTCCGTCGCCGCTCCCAGCCGACCCAACCCGGCCTTCTGCCGGAAACCCCATCGTCACCCCCTCTCACGGCTTGGCAGGGGCGGAGTCTAGGGCCAAAGACTCACGGGACGAAGACAAGCGCCCTCCGATGCATTTGCTTTGCCCGAATCGCTCCGTTTGGCCTTAGAATACAAGTGTCGCGTGATTGCGGGATTACCCGAAAGGAGGAAACATGAGAAGACTCTTGGCACTGTGTGCCGCAATGGCCGCGCTCGCACCGATCTCGGCGGCGACGATCCTGGACTTCGAGGGACTGGGTAACTTGCAGCAGATCCCGAACGGCTATGGCGGGTTCACGTGGGGGCCGTACTTCTGGTCGCTGGACACCGTCGCGTATGGTGTGCCGAGCGGCTACCTGAACGGCGTCGTCTCCGGCAGAAACGTCGCCTTCAGCGCCTTCGAATCCGACGTTGGCTTCGGCGTCACGTCGGGCACGTTCGCACTGAACAGCCTGTACCTCACGGCCGCTTGGAACGACGGCCTGAACGTGGACATCGTGGGCTACCGGCTCGGTTCCTTGGTGCGCTCGACCACCGCGGTCGTCGACGCGACCGGCCCGACGCACGTGGTGCTGAACTGGTCCGGTCTGGACTGGGTCAGCTTCCACAGCCACGGAGGCACCAACCACGGTTACAGCGGTGATGGCAGGCATTTCGTGCTGGACGACGTGGAGGTGAACTCCGTGCCGGTCGTTCCGGGGCCGGTGGCCGCGCTGCCGTTCCTTCTCGGCCTGGCGGTCCGCCGTCGCCGCCGCTGAGCCTTTCGTCGGCGCATCCTCCCCGGGCCCCGTCCCTCGGGACGGGGCCCGGCCTTCTGGAAGACCCGCGAAGCGTCGGGCCGGGCCTCTGCGGCCGAGGAGCGGCCCCCGAGCGCCCAGGAGGCCGGCGGACGGAGTCTGCCGAATCGGAGCCTCGGGCCCGGAGCGCAGGCAGCGCCCGGCGTGGTAAACAAGGCGTGGTGGAGAGCGCGCCCCTGCTCGAGGTCCGAGGCCTCGTCAAGCACTACAAGAAGTTCCGCGCCGTGGACGGCCTGGACCTGCAGATCCAGGGCGGCGAGATCGTCGGACTGCTTGGGCCCAACGGCGCCGGAAAGACCACCGCGCTGCGCTGCATCGCGGGCATCCTGAAGGCCACGGAGGGGACCGTCCGTATCGCGGGCTTCGACCTGGAGCGCGACACCGCCCGCGCCAAGGCTGCGCTGGCCTTCGTGCCGGAGGTGCCGTCCCTCTACGAGCTGCTCACCGTCGACGAGCACCTGCGGTTCGTCGCGATGTGCTACGACAGTCTGGACGTGTACGAGCGGATCCGCGACGACCTGCTCGCGCGCTACAGCCTGACCGAGAAGCGCGACGCGCTGGTCGCTACGCTCAGCAAGGGCATGAAGCAGAAGGTCGCCGTCGCCTGCGCCCTGGTGCACGAGGCCCGGGTGATGCTGTTCGACGAGCCGCTGATCGGCATCGACCCTGCCGGCGCCGCCGAGCTGAAGCGGGAGATCCGGGCCGCGCGCGACCGCGGGTGCGCCGTGCTCGTCTCCACGCACCTGCTCGACACGGCGGAGACCCTGTGCGACCGGGTGGTGATCCTGGCTCGCGGACGGAAGCTGGCGGAGGGCACCCTGCAGGAGCTGCGGGCGGCCTCGCACCTGGAGTCCGGAACCCTGGAGGAGGTGTTCCTCAAGCTCACCGATGAAGGCGCTCAGGCCGCTGGTGTTTTTGACGTTTAGGACGCTGGTCAACGGCGTCCGGCGGGCCCTGACCTCTCCCAGGAGGCTGCTCGGCCTGCTGTTCATCGTCGCGTACTACTTCCTGTTCTTCATCCGTCCGGCTTTGGGCGGAGGCGCGGCTCCCCGGAATCCCGGGTTGCAGCTCGACTTCCCGCCGCTGGAGCTGGTGGAGGCGGTTCTGTTCCTCGCCTTCTCGGCGATGAGCCTCCTGCTGGCCCTCGGGATCTTCAGCTACAGGGGCGGGTTCAAGCCCGCGGACGTCGACGTGCTGTTCCCAACGCCGATCTCGCCCAAGGTCGTGCTGGTCTTCCGCATCGTTCGCGAGTACTTGGGCACCCTCCTGTTGCCTCTGCTGCTCGTGCTGATCGCCTTCCGGCCCGTGTCGACCGGTTGGCGGCAGCTGTTCCGCAACCTGCCGAACCCGGAGACAGCCGGGCTGATCGGTCGGGCGATGTCGGTTTCGTGGATCCTGATGGCTCTCACTTGGGTGGCGATCGCCTATGCGGCGAGCCTCTTCGTGAACCGCAGCGACCTGCGGAGCGATCGGAACCGCACGTGGATGGTTTGGGGGACGGTCGCCGCGTTCCTGTCGGTCGTGGCCTACGCCGCTTGGAGGCTCGCGGACGTCGGCACGGCCCGGGAGTTCGTGGCGTTCACCCACGACCCGGTCCTGCGGGCTGTGTTCTTCACGGCGACGTGCGCCACGGCGATCACGATGGCGCCCATCCTGGGAGTCTGGGGCCCGGCCTGGATCGCGCTCGGGGTGCTGCTGGGAGCGATGGCGATCTCGCTGCGGATCGCATTCAGCCAAGTGGGCTGGATGTACGACCAAGCCGCTTCCCGGGCCTTCCGACAGTCGGAGGCTCGGTCCTTGGCCCGTCGCGGCGACATCGTGGCCATCGCGGCGAACCGCGCCCGAGAGGGCAAGCTCAAAGTGCGGAGGGGCGGATGGTGGCAGCGCCGCAGGTGGCGCGGCGCGCCGGCCCTGATCTGGAAGGAGGTGCTGGTGCAGGGCCGCGGGGGCACCAGGAGCCTGCTCATCCTGGGGTTCGTCATGGGCGTGGTGGCGCTGATGCCGGTCTTCGTCGGCGGGCAGAGGGAGCTGGACCGCGCCGGGCCGGTGTTCTCGCTGTCGATGCTCGGCCTGGGGCTGCTGAACGTGTCGATGACCGCCGCCATGACGGGCGTCCTGGAGATGCTCCGCCGGGTGGATCTGGTCAAGGCGATGCCGTTCGCACCGTGGAGGGTCGTGACCTTCGAGGTCATGGCCCAGTCGCTGTACGGGATCGCCGTGGTGTGGCTTCCTTGCTTGGCGCTGTTCGCTCTGAAGCCGGCGTGGTGGAGCGTTCTCGCCGGAGCCTGTCTGCTCGCGGTGGGGCTGTCGTTCTTGGTCTGCTCGGCGGTGGCGGCGGTTTCTCTGCTGTTCCCGGACGAGGATGACGCCACCCAGACCCAGTTCCGGCGGCTGATGATGCTGCTGGGCATCGTGATCGCCTGCGCCCCGCCGATCGGCGGCTTCCTGGGTCTGGGCGCGCTCGGCGTGCCCTGGTGGCTGGCCGCCGTGCCCGCGCTGGCCCTCGCCGCGGGCATCGGGTTGGCCGTGGTGCTGTTCGCCGCCGGTCTGTATGCGGGTTTCAACCCGAGCGAGTGACGACGGTCGGTAAAATGCGGCTTCAGCGGGAGCGATCGGCCCCTCGCGGGCGTTGAGGTTTAAGCAGTGAGGTTGCGGGCTACCCAGAAGATCGCCATCGGATTCGTCGTGCTCACGGCGGCCGTCGTGTTCGGCTACAAGTTCGTGACCGACCGCATGGTGCTGACGCAGGAGTTTCCCAACCTCGCGCCGGGCAAGGCGACGCTGATCGGCATCGACCCCGGCGCCGGGTTCCGGATCGTCGTGGCCAACCGCATCGCGGGCCTCGTGCAGGGCGAGGGCTCGGAGTACGGCCAGGAGGGAGGGGACGAGTCCGGCGAGACCGTCGAGCAGGCCAAGCGCAAGCAGCTCTCCACGCGCGACCTGATCGCGATTCTGCAGGGCGACGAGAAGCCCCTCGGCCGGTTCGTGATGTTCCTGAACGACATCCGCCGCAACGACCGCGACTGGCCGACCGTGCAGGTCTACTGGACGGCCGAGGAGCTCCGCAAGGCGCTGGACGGCGACCGGGCCCTGCGGGCCAAGCTCGAGCGGGATCTGAACGTCGGGCTGGACGGCACGCCCCTGCGGGAGATCCGCCTGTCGAGCATCGAGAACGGCATCGTCGTCCGCCTGCCCGTCAAGGTCAGGGTGCGCGTGGCCGATCAGGAGCGGGTGCTGACGGGCATCGTCGAGCAACCGTATCGGCCCCGGTTCTGCGTGCAGCTGACCGACCGGCTCTACAAGGACAAGTTCGACGTCACCCAGGCCGCGATCCAAGGAACCTACCTGCAGCTTCTGCGCGAGCTGGAGCAGGGGGCCGGCCAGCGGGAGGACGTGGCGAAGTCCATCGAGCGGATGATCGACCCGAAGCGCCTGGAGCAGATGGCCGAGGCGCCGAGCAAGGTTCTCTCCAGCGTGGAGGTCGTGGTGAACGACTCGCTCATGGAGTCCGCGAGCTACTCGAAGTTCGTGGCGGGCAACGGCAAGGAGCTGTTCACGATCAGCATCCGGCTGAACGACGAGGGCCGGCGCCGGCTTTGGAAGTACAGCAAGCTGCACCTAGGAACCCAGTTGCTGTTCGTGGTGAACGGCACCGCCATCGCCGCGCCGGTGATCCGGCAGGAGATTCCGGGCAGCGAGGTCACGATCAGCAACCTGACGGACGAGGAACTCGTCCAAGAAGCCGTCGATACGATCAACAAAGGGAAGGGAAGATGAAACGAATCGTCAACATCGGCGTCGCGGCCGCGATCGTTCTGGCCGGATGCGGCAAGTCCGGCGAGTATCGGCCAACCCCCGTCAAGTCCGTCCAGCCGGCCGTGGTGGCCCGCGGAGAGGAGCGGGTTCTGTTCCCGCTCCGAATCGGCAACCAGTGGGTCTACACCGTCGAGGACCAGCAGCGCAGAGGCACGCAGGCGGCCTCCCGCACCGCCGAGGCGGTGTTCCGCGTCACCAACACGCAGAACGTCGGCGACGGGGTGAAGGCCACCATCGAGGTGTCGGTGGAGAACAGCGTCCAGGAGGTCCAGACCTGGCTGGTCGACAGCACCGGCATCTACCAGCTGGCCGGCGGCAGGGCGGGCGTCGCCTACGAGCCGAAGCAGCCGGCCCTCCTGTTCCCGGTGGACACCGGCCGGACGTTTCAGTGGAAAGGCAAGGGCCTGATGCCGGACGGCGGAACCGGCACGGGGACGCTGAACAACAAGATCCTGGGGCCGCAGGAGGTCGACACGGAGATGGGCCGGATGTCGGCTTTTTGCGTGGAGACGAACGGAACGTTCCAGAGCCAGCGGGGCCAGGGCAAGATGCGCTCCTTGGTCTGGTGGGCGCCGAAGGTCGGATTGGTTCGGTGGCGCATGGAGCTGCAGGTCGGCGACTTCGGCGCGGTGCAGACCCTCCGGCTGAAGAGCTATACGCTGAAGTAACCTCGAGGCATCTATGAGAACGCTTTGGATCCTCGCCATCGTCGTCGCGCTCGCCGGATGCCAGGCGGCGAAGAAGGACGCCGCGACCGAGGCCGCGAAGCGGCAGGCCAACCAGACCGGCGCCCAGGTGGACGTCGCCCAGCAGGCTCCCCCGCCTCCGCCCGTTCCGGACGACCTGAAGAAGGACGCCTACGAGTACTACGGCCTGGGCAACGACAAGCCGATCCGGATGTCGCTGGTTTTCTCGAACAGCACGCAGAAGCTGGAGGGCGAGCAGACGATCAAGCCGATCGAGGCGAAGGACGGCCAGCCGCGCTTCCGCGTGGAGCGCACCGGCGGACTGGCCTCGCTGCCCGGCGCCACGCTCGTGCTGAAGCCCGACGGCCTGTACGTGGAGAGCCTCGACAACGGCGAGGTTCCCAAGCCGGTGCTGGAGCTTCCCAACGGGCTCACTCCCGGCAAGAGGTGGTCGACCAGCAGCGAGTTCAAGCTGCAGGGCCGGCAGATGAAGGACAACAGCACCTACGTGGTTCGCGAGGTGCGGAAGATCAAGACGCCGGCGGGCGAGTTCGAGGCGCTGCTCATCGAGGGCTCGGGCGAGCTGGTGGAGGACGGGCAGAAGTCCAAGGCCAAGATGAGGTCTTGGTACGTGAAGGGCATCGGCTCGGTGAAGATGGAGATCGAGCGCGTCTTGGCCGGCCAGAAGGAGCCGGTGAAGGTGACGGTCGAGGCCGTTTCGATCGGCGATTGAGGATCGGGGGTTGGCGGGGCGGTGGCTGCGTTCTCCAACCCCTTGGTCGTTTCCGAGGCCAAGCCCCGTCCGTGGCGCGTTGACTGGTGGCTCGTCGGCGCGACCTTGGGGCTGCTGCTGTTCGGGCTCTCCTCGCAGTACAGCATCGAGGGGGGGCGGTTCGGTGGGAACTTCGCCAAGCAGCTGGTGTGGCTCGTCACGGGCCTGGTTCCGGCCGCCGTGTTCTTCCTCGTGAGTCCGGCCGGATGGCGGCGGATCGGCACGCTTCTGTACGTGGGGAACCTCCTGCTGCTCGCCGCCGTGCTGGTGGCCGGTTCCCGGGTGAAGGGCGCCCAGCGGTGGATCGAGATCGGCTCGTTCCAGTTCCAGCCGAGCGAGATGGCGAAGCTGCTGCTGGTCATCACGCTCGCGAACTTCCTGTACAGCCGGCGCGACTCGCTCGATAGGCTGCCGACCTTCGCCCTGTCGTTCCTCCACGCGCTGCCCGTGATCCTGCTCGTCTTCAAGCAGCCCCATCTGGGGGCGACGATCGTGCTGTTCGTGATCTGGCTGGCGGTGTGCGTGGGCGCGGGGGTTCCGATGCGCTACGTGTTCGCGACCGCGGGGTTGGGGGTCGCTTTCCTCGGCGCGGCGTACGTGCTGAAGATCCCGGGGGTGTTCAAGGAGTACCAGGTGGGCCGCGTGGAGGGCCTGCTGCGCGGCGACGAGCAGCGCGAGCGCTTCCAAACCTCCCGCGCGGAGATCGCCTTCGGGGTCGGCGGCCTCACCGGCGTCGGGTTCCTCAAGGGAGAGCAGAAGGCCGGGAGGTACATCCCGGAGCAGGACACCGACTTCGTATTCACCGTGGTGGGCGAGGAGGGCGGCTTCGTGGGCTGCCTGCTCGTTCTGGCGCTGTTCGGGCTCCTCTTCTTCCGGGCTTGGTGGATCATGTTCCGGGCGGACGAGCTGTACGACAAGATCCTCGCGGCGGGGGTGCTGGGTCTGCTCTCGTTCCACACGATCGTGAACCTCAGCATGAACCTCCAGCTGATCCCGGTGGTCGGGCTGTGGCTGCCGTTCCTCAGCAGGGGTGGAACGGCCCTGTGGCTCTGTCTGAGCTGCGTCGCGCTGCTGCTCAACATCCATCGCCGCCAGCGGCCCGTGCTGTTCTAGCCGCCGCCCCGGCCGCATCCGGCTCGGCCCGCAGCCGAACGCCCGGGATCGGCCATAATCTTGCGAATCCGACACTGGGGAGAAGCGTTCCTTGGCAATCGACACCAGCGACTTCAAGAACGGCATGGCCATCCTTCTGGACGGCGAAGTGTTCACCATCGTGGAGTTCCAGCACGTGAAGCCCGGCAAGGGCGGCGCCTTCGTGCGGACCCGGCTCAAGAAGGTCAAGACCGGGCAGACCATCGAGAAGACCTTCCGCGCTGGAGAGCGCGTCGAGCCCGTCTTCATCGAGCGCGTCAAGAAGCAGTTCCTCTACCGCCAGGGCGACGAGCTCGTGCTGATGGACCTCGACACCTACGAGCAGGAGCCGGTCGAGGCCTCGAAGATCGGGGACGGCGTCAAGTACCTCAAGGAGGACATGGAGCTGACCGTGCTCGAGGCGAACGGCGAGGTGCTCGGCTACGAGGTGCCCACGTTCGTCGAGCTCGAGGTGGTGCAGACCGATCCGGGCTACCGGGGCGACACGGTCAGCGGCGGCAGCACCAAGCCCGCCACGCTGGAGACCGGCGCCGTGATCCAGGTTCCCTTCCACATCAACGAGGGCGACGTCGTCAAGGTCGACACCCGAACGGACACCTACCTCGAGCGCGTCAAGAAGTAGGGTGATCCGATGAGCAAGCGGCCGCCGTCGGGCGACGGTGCACGGGCTGAAGAGACGTTCTTCCTGTTTCTGGAGGGCGTGGCCCGGTTCGTCTTCTGGGGCGGCATCCTCGCCTCGCTCGTGTCGGTGGGGCTGCTCGTCTACACGTTCGTGCTGTTCGCGTCGCCCAACGGCGGCGCCAGCCCCGACCGCGCGGCCGCCAACGTCGAGATCCTGCGCAAGGTGCTGGCCGCCGGCACGCTCTCGGTGGGGGTTGGGGCGGCGTACCTGTTCTGGGGCGAGGAGATTCTGGGCGCCCTGCTGCTGATCGGCGCGGCGCTCCTCTACTTCGCTCCGCTGATCGTGCCGATCTTCGCCGGGGACGCGGGGGTGGCCGCGGTGGTCTCCAGGGCCTCGCTGGGAGCCATTCAGAACGGCGGGGCGTTCCTCGGGGTGGTCGCCATCGCGGTGATCGTGCTGGACGTCGCCCAGCGGATGCGCCTCCGGGCGGTCTACGGCGCCAAGGCGGAGGCCCTTCGCTACGGGCGCAACATCGGCAGAGAGGTCGACTTCCAGAACGTGTTCCTCGGCAAGTGCTGGCAGCTGCCGTACTGCCGCAAGTTCGTCCGCGAGCGCTGCCCGATCTACCACGCCCAGACGACGTGCTGGCGCGAGCGGGTGGGCTGCATGTGCGAGGAGGACGTGATCCGGGGGGCGATGGAGGGCCGGCCCCAGCCGAGGAACCAGGAGGAGGCGTTCCGGCTAATCCCGTACAACAAGAAGCTCTCAGACGAGGCCAAGGCGGAGCGCTGCCGCTCGTGCGTCATCTACAACGAGCGACAGAAGCACAAGTACCGCCTGGCGGTGCCCCTGCTCTTCGTGGCCTACGGCGCGGGGGTCGCGCTGTGGCACCGGCCGATGCTGGGCGGCGTGGAGGGCCTGATCCGCAAGCTGGACGAGGTGATCGGCATCGCGACGTACCGCGAGGGGCAGAGGGTGCTCACCGAGCAGGTGCCGTTCGTGGTTCAGGCGCTTCTGCTGGCGTGCCTGATCGTCGTCGCCCTGGCCTACTCGCTGAAGGCCGTCGAGTACCTGATCTTCAAGGCGAAGCTGTGATGAGGCCGCCCGCCGCCCCCGTGGTGTTGGACGGTTCGTACGGCGAGGGCGGCCCGACCTTGGTTCGCACGGCGCTGGCCCTGTCGGCGCTCACGCAGCAGCCCGTGCGCATCGAGGGCGTTCGGGGAGCGATGCCGCGCCCGGGCCTGAGGGCCGAGGACCTCGCCATAGCCCGCGCGCTGGCCAAGTCCACGTCGGCCGAGATGGTCGGTGCGCAGCCCGGATCGTCCGTGTTCAGCTTTCTGCCCACGCGCCTGCCCCGGCCGCTGCCGGAGCGCATCGAGCCGCCGGACGACGAGGACGGCCCGGGAAGCCTGACCGCGCCGGTGGTCCTGACCGCCCTGTTGCCGGTCGCCGCCCGCGCCGGTCAGATGGGATCGCTGTCGGTGGTTGGGGAGACCCACGGCCACAACGTGCTGGGCTACGACGCGTTCGCGGGAACGACCGTGCCGGCGCTGCGTCGGTTCGGCCTGTACGCCACGACCGAACTGATCGAGGCGGGATTCGGGCGCTACGGAAGGGGCCAGATCCGGGTGGAGATCGAGCCGAGCGCGCTGCAGGGCGTGGCGTGGGACACCCGCGGCAAGGTGCTGGACTTCCGCGCGGTGGTGACGTGCGCCGAGGTGGGCGAGGACGTCGGCCGCCGGGGGGTGGCGCATCTGCAGCGTCTGGCGCGCAGCGCCGGCATGCCCCTGGAGGTGGAGGAGGCGCGTGTGCGCTCGCGAGGTCCCGGCGCGTCGGTCACCGTCTGGGCCGAATACGAAAGGGGCTTCGGCTCGGCGACGGCCCTCGGCGCGCGCGGAGTGCGCATCGAGAGCGTCGCGCAGAGCGCCTTCGAGCAGTTCCTCCAGTGGTTCCGCAGCGACGCAACGGTGGACCAGCACCTCGCGGACCAGCTGCTCGTCACCGCGGCGATCGCCGAGACGGACGTCTCGTTCCGCGTGCCTGTCCTGACGGAGCGTCTGCTGACCGCCGTGTGGGTGGTCAAGCAGTTCCTTCCCATCTACGTCACGGTGCGCGGCGCGCCCGGCGAACCCGGTTCGGTCAGCATCCGGCACTAGCGAACCCGGCAACTTGCACGGGATGCCCCCGGGCGGCGTTCCCGATCATTGGAACGGAGGGGCCAGGAAGGTCCCCGTCGCACGAGGGAAGGGAAGCCGTGGCACGTCCGTCGCATCAGGCATCGCTGCGAACCGGCTTGGAGGTTCGGGTCGACCCCAGGGTCATCCTGGCCAGCCAGATTCTGCAGCTGAACGCGGTCGAGCTCGAGTCGACGATCCAGAACGAGCTAGAGGAGAACCCGGCGCTGGAACGGCTCGAGGACACCGAGGAGCCCGTTGACCCGCAGGCGGTTTTGGAGCGGCTCGTGCCCGAGGCCGGCGCACCCGAATCCCAAGACTGGGAGTTCCGTCGGAGCCTGCCCAGCGAGGAGCCGCCGGACTGGACGGACTACGTCTCCGCCGAGGAGAGCCTGGCCGACCACCTGAGGGCCCAGATGCTCACGGACCTGCCGGAACGGCTGGCGCCGGTGGCCGAGTTCCTGGTGGAGAGCCTCGACGAGCGCGGGTATCTGGCCGTGTCGCTGGAGGAGGCGGCGCTGGCGACCGGCTGCTCGTACGAGGACGCCGAGGCCGCGTTCGCCAGGCTCCGGCAGTGCGAGCCGGCCGGCGTCGGGGCGACCGACCTGATCGACTGCCTTCTGCTGCAGCTGCGCGGAGACTCCTCGCTCGAGGGCCGTCTGGCTCGGACGATCCTCCGCAAGCACGTGGAGGATCTGGCCGCCCGCCACGTGGGCAAGATCGCGCGCCGGTACCGCGTTCTGCCCGAGGTGGTGGAGGCGGCCTTCGCCAAGATCCTCGCGCTGAACCCGTTCCCGGCCGACGGCACGCCGCTCGTCGTCGGGCCAGGCAGGCCCCGGAGCCAGGCTCCGGCTCGGCCCGACCTCTCCATCCGGCTCAATGGGAGGGACTGGGAGATCGTCGTCCACGGACCCGAGCCGTCCATGTTCACGGTGAGCCGGTCGTACCGGCGACGCTTGGAGCAGCTGAGGGAGAGCCTCCGTGCGAGCAGGGACGAGCGCCGGCACGTGGTGGAGTTCGTCCAGCGCGCCAAGGACTTCATCGAGTCGCTGGGCAACCGCCGCAGGACGCTGCATCGGATCGGCCGGTACCTGGTGGAGAGCCAGCCGAGCTTCCTGACGACGGGCAGATATCAGTACCTGCGCCCGCTCACGCGCACGAAGATGGCCGAGGATCTGGGCCTGCACGAGAGCACCGTGAGCCGCGCCACCATGGGCAAGTTCGTCGAGATCTGCACCGGAGAGGTGGTGCCGTTCGAGGTCTTCTTCAAGCCCGCTCTGCGCGTGCGCAAGATGATCGAGGAGATCCTTGCCACGGAGAACCCTAGGAACCCTCTGAGCGACGAGCGGATCGCGGAGATCCTGGCCCAGCGCGGCGTGAAGATCGCGCGCCGCACGGTCAGCAAGTACCGGCACGGCAACCGGCTGCTTTCGAGCCACCATCGGCGCTCGGCCTAGCCCGGCCAATCCGACGGGTGCTATCGTGCACCCATGCGCGTGTTCGTCTCGGCCGACATCGAGGGCATCACCGGCCTGACCACCTGGGACCAGTGCGGCGGTCCCGCCAACGCCCGTTTCGACTTCTCCTTCGCCCGGAAGATGATGGCCCACGACGTCAACGCGGCGATCCGTGGCGCCAGGGCCGCGGGCGCCACCGCCGTGGTGGTCAAGGACAGCCACGGCAACAGCAAGAACCTGACGGCGGATCTTCTGGAGGGCGGCGCGGAGCTGGTCTCCGGCGTAGGCTGCGGGCCGATCGACGGCATGATGCAGGGCATCGACGAGAGCTTCGACGCCTGCGTTCTGATCGGCTACCACGCCATGGCCGGCACCCCGCGCGGCGTGATGGAGCACACGATGACCGGCCACGTGCATCGGCTGTGGTTCAACGACCGGGAGATCGGCGAGATCGGCTTGAGCGCCGGGTTGGCGGGCCGCTACGGCGTGCCGCTCGTGGCGGTTTCGAGCGACGCCGCGGGCTGTGCGGAGGCTCGGGAGCTGGTGGCCGGGGTGGCGACCGCGGCCGTCAAGGAGGGCCTCGGTCGGTACATGGCGCGGTGCCTCCCGCCGGAAGCCACGGCGCCGCTGATCGAGGCCGCCGTCCGCGAGGGTCTGGAGCGGCGGACGCAGATCGCTCCCGTCCGGTTCGAGGGTCCCGTCCGAGTCAAGGTCGAGTTCAACCGGTCGGAGTCGGCGGATCTGTGCGAGCGGCTTCCCGGCGTTCGGCGGCTGGACGG
This sequence comes from uncultured Fimbriimonadaceae bacterium, assembly GCA_937961665.1. Taxonomy (GTDB): domain Bacteria; phylum Armatimonadota; class Fimbriimonadia; order Fimbriimonadales; family Fimbriimonadaceae; genus UBA8783. The sequence goes on along the minus strand of CALGMO010000098.1, from coordinate 2,200 downwards.
TTACACCGTCCGCGTCGACTGCGAGGACTTCCACGCGGCACATCGGGCGTTCCGGAATCTGTGCATCTTCGGCGCGGAGGGCGTGGAGAGCCTGCACTGAGCGAGGCTGGCCTCGCCGGCGTGCGCCCTCCCGGAGGGGCTGGCGGGAAGGACCGCCTCGCCGAGTCCGGACGGCCGCCGGAGAAGGTCCGCAGGTCCAAGGCGAAGGTCGGGTTTGGCTGGGGACGATGGCCCACGCATGGGGCGTGTCCCGACCCAGCAAGCGCCGGAACGGGTACGCCTTCCGACATGAGCGACGACCTCGAACGGCAGGCGCTGATGGCGGCGATCGCGGGCGAGCCGATGCCGGGCGATCTTCCCGAAACGTTGGCGGTGAAGGCCGCCACGGGCAACCTCTCGGCGCTGCGGGAGGCGATCGCGGGAGACCGGACGCTCGCCGAACGCCCGTGCGGCGCGCTCGGCCTGACGCCGCTGGCCTACGTCTGCTTCAGCAAGTGGGTCGACAACGACACGGCCCGCCGGTGCGCGTCGCTGCTGCTGGAGAGCGGAGCCGACCCGAACGCGTCCAGGCCCTGGGAGTGGGATCCGAACTCCCGGCTCTCGGTGCTGTACGCCGCGGTCGGGCTGCGAAACGACCCTGAGCTGGCCGGAATGCTGCTGGATGCCGGCGCAGACCCCAACGACAACGAGTCCCTCTACCACTCGTGCGAGCACAGGGACCACCGGTGCCTGCGGCTGCTTCTGGAGCGAGGGGCCAAGGTCGAGGGCACCAACGCCGTGTGCCACATGCTCGACCTCGACGATCCGGCAGGGCTGGAGCTTCTGTTGGCGAAGGTGCGGACCCTCCGCGACGACCCCTCCCATCCCATCCACCATGCGATCGGCAACGGCCGGGGCGGAGCGATCGTGCGTCGCCTTCTGGAGGCGGGCGCGGATCCCGACGCCGTGCGTCCCGCCGATGGCTTGACGCCGATGAGGCTGGCGGTCCGTCTGGGCAACGACGAGGCCGCAGCCGAGCTGGCGCAGGCGGGTGCGGAGGCCTCGGCGGTCACGGAGTTGGACCGGTGGATCTGTTCGATCAGCAAGGGAGACGTCGAAGCGGCCCGAGAGATGGAGCGCGCCGACGCCTCCCTCCGGAGCCGGCTCGGCCCGAACGAACTGCGCCTGCTGCCCGACGCCGCCTTCCGGGGCGACTCGAGGGCTGTGCGGGGCTTCGTCGCGATGGGATGGCCGCTGGATGCGCGGGGCGTGGACCGCGGCACGGCCCTGCACTGCGCCGCCTGGGTGGGCGCGGCCGAGTGCGTAAGGATTCTGCTGGAGGCGGGGGCGGACGTCCACGCTCGTGGCGACGATCACGACTCGACGCCCCTGCACTGGGCCTGCCACGGCAGCCAGAACTGTCCGCAGCCGGTCGGATCCCACGCCGAGTGCGCGAGGCTGCTCTTGGCCGCCGGCGCGGTCCCGGAGAGGCTGGAGGGAACCGACGAGGTCCGCAGCGTGCTGCAGGCGGCGCTCGGTTGACGCGGTAGGCCGATCGGCGCAAGCCGGGAACCGCCGCCCGGCACGGTCCGCTCCACAGAGCAGAGGGTCCCGTTCATGTCGGCCATAATTCAGCCTGTGGAGATCGTCGTTCCCGACGAATTCAGATACCTGTACGTGCAGAACGACGAGCGGCCGGTCGTCAAGGTGCCGGCCCCGTGCCTGCGCACCGTCTGCCAGCCGGTGCAGAAGGTCAGCAAGAAGACGCAGGAGCTGATCGACCGCCTGATCGCGGTGATGCGGAAGGCGAACGGGATCGGCCTGGCCGCGCCGCAGCTGGGTGTGACCCAGCGCGTGATCGTGATCGCGCCGGAGGGCATGCGGCCCTTGGCGTTCGTGAACCCGGTGATCCTCTCCATGGAGGGCGAGCAGGTCGGCCAGGAGGGGTGTCTGAGCATTCCCGGGCTGTACGGCGACGTGAAGCGCGCCGCGGCGATTGAGCTCCGGGCCCTGGACCGCAAGGGCCGTCCCGTGCAGTACCGAATGGAGGGGTTGCCCGCCAGGGTGGTCCAGCACGAGGTCGACCACCTCGACGGGGTGCTGTTCACCGACAAGGTCGACCCGGCCACGCTCCGGTGGATGCATCCGGACGGGGAGCCGGACACCCCCTGATGCGGCTGGTTTTCTTCGGTTCCGGCGCGTTCGCGGTGCCGATCCTGCG
>CALGMO010000097.1 GCA_937961665.1 uncultured Fimbriimonadaceae bacterium | reverse complement strand
GCGCCCCTGTGTTCGTCGTCGCCCGATCAGTCCGCCGGTGCGACCTTGACCTGGTACTCCTTGCCGTTGAAGGAGATCGCGTACTGCAGTTCCCGGGTAAGCACACCCATGTTCTCGTCCCCCGGCTGCGGCTGGGGCTTGGGCTTCTTGCTCGGGTCGGAAGCCACAGACTTCGGCCCCTGCGCGCGCTCCTTGAAGAACTTCGGCGCGACCTGCGGGAACATGGCGTAGGTCAGAACGTCCTCGTCCGACCCGTTGTTGCCCTCCAGCTTCAGGGTCTCCTCGCGCAGCTTGTCCCACTCGTTCGGGATCAGGTCGGCCGGGCGGCAGGTGATCGGCGGCTTCTGGCCCTTGTAGTGTTCAACCGCCCGCTGCACGACCTCCGGGTTCTTCTCCGCGATCGACGCGCCATAGTAGCCCAGCATCAGGTCGGCGAACTCGCCGGTCATCACCTTGTAGTCGCCCATCAGCACGTTGAACACCGCCTGGGTGCCCACGATCTGGCTGGTCGGCGTGACCAAGGGCGGATAGCCGGCGTCCTTCTTCACCCGCGGCACCTCCGCCAGCACCGCGTCCATCTTGTCCTCGTGGCCCTGCTGCCGGAGCTGGCTCTCCATGTTGCTCAGCATGCCGCCGGGAATCTGGCTCTTGAAGATCTCCGTCTCCACGTCGAAGTTGGACTGGAACTCCCAGTACTTCTTCCGGACTTCCTTGAAGTGGCGCTTGACCTTCAGGACGCGATCGAGGTCCACCCTCGTGGTGTAGCCCGTGCCTTCGAGCATCTCCACCAGCGCCTCGGTCGGGTTGTGACCCGGCCCCAGGCTCATGCTGCTGACGGCCGTGTCCACGATGTCGCATCCCGCCTCGATGGCCTTCATCAGGCTGACCAGCGTGACACCCGTGGTGGCGTGCACGTGAACGTGAACCTTCACCTGCTCGCCGTACGTGTCCTTGATGCCCTTCACGATGTCGTAAGCCGGCTGAGGCTTCAGCAGCGCCGCCATGTCCTTCAGGCAGATCGAGTCCGCGCCCATGTCGAGCAGCTGGCCCGCCATCCGCACGAAGCCCTCCACCGTGTGCGCCGGCGAGATCGTGTAGCAGATCGTCCCCTGGGCGTGCTTGCCGTTGTCCTTCACGGCCTTCATCGCCACCTCGAGGTTCCGAGGGTCGTTCATGGCGTCGAACACGCGGAACACGTCCATGCCGTTCTCGGCGGCCTTGTCCACGAACTTCCGAACCACGTCGTCGGCGTAGTGCCGGTAGCCGAGGAGGTTCTGGCCCCGGAGCAACATCTGCAGAGGGGTCTTCGGCATCATCTTCTTGAACGTCCGCAGGCGCTCCCACGGGTCCTCGTTCAGAAACCGAATGCAGGAGTCGTACGTGGCCCCGCCCCAGCACTCCAGCGACCAGTAACCGGCATTGTCGAGGTCCTCGCACACGGGAAGCATGTCCTCGAGGGCCATCCGGGTCGCGATCAGGCTCTGGTGCGCGTCGCGCAACGCCAATTCGGTGACTTCGACCAATCGCGGCATGACCAAACTCCTTGATCCGCCGGGCACGGCGCCCAGGGGATTCTGAGAAACATTCTACCTAGGCAGCGCGAACCGCCGCCGGCGCCGCCCAAGCCTCCTTCAGCCCGCCGAAACTGCCAACATAACGGTGAGGCGCACCGCATGCCACGACCGCTCGTGTTCGGAAACGGCAACGTGCTCGTCGGAGTCGACGAGCGTTACTGCATCAGGGACCTGTTCTATCCTCAGGTTGGCCTGTACAACCACCTGAGCGGTCACCGGCTCGGATTCGGCGTCTGGGTCGACGGCCGGTTCGCTTGGACCGAGGCCGAGGGGTGGAGCCGCCGGCTCGGATACCGCAAGGACACGCTCGTCGGCGACACCCTGCTAACGAACGAAGCCTTGGGTGTGTCCCTCCGCGTCGTCGAGGCCGTGCTGCCCCGCAGCGACGACTTCCTGCGCCGGATCGAGGTGCGGAACCTGAAGCCCTCCAAGGCCGAGGTGCGGCTCTTCTTCACCCACGACCTACGCATCAACGAGAGCGACATCGGTGACACCGCCTTCTACAATCCCTTCCTCGACGGCGTCATCCACTACAAGGGACAGGTCTACCTTCTGTTCGGCGGCACCACATCCAAGAGCGGCCTGTACCAGTACGCCACCGGCATCAAGGGGTTCGGAGGCCTAGAGGGCACTTGGCGGGACGCCGAGGACGGCACCCTGTCCATGAACCCGATCAGCCAAGGCTCGGTCGACTCCACCATCTGCCTCCGCTTGGAGGTGGACGCGGGAGGCGCCGCGGTCGCCTACTACTGGGCCCTGTGCGCGCGGAACCTGGAGCAGGTCGCCCAGTCCCACCGCAGACTGCTCGAGGCCGGCCTGGAGGAGTCCCTGGACGACGCCGAGCGGTTCTGGCGCGCCTACTCCCGGCGGCCCCTCACCAAGCTCGCGGACCTCGCCGAGGAGCTGCAGCAATTGGCCACACGAGGGTTGCTCACCATCCGCACCCAGACCGACAACCAAGGAGCCATCCTGGCCGCGAACGACTCCGACATCATGAAGACCAACCGCGCGAACTACAGCTTCGTGTGGCCCCGCGATGGAGCGTTTGTGTCCACCGTCTACGACGAGCTGGGCTTCCACCAGCCTTCCCGCCGCTTCTTCGAGTTCTGCAGGCGCACCCTGCCTCACGATCGGCCCGCGTGGCTGCAGAAGTACATGGCGGACGGCTCCCTGGGAGCGTCTTGGCACCCTTGGATCGTGGACGGCCGCCCCGAGATGCCGTTCCAAGAGGACGAGACCGCCCTCACCCTCCACGCCCTCTGGAAGCACTTCGACTCGTGCGGCGACCTCGAGTTCCTCGACGACCTCTTCGAGCCGATGGTGCTTCCAACGGCCGAGTTCCTCGACCGCTATAGGGACCCCGGCACCGGCCTTCCCTTGCCCAGCTACGACCTGTGGGAGGAGCGCCGCGGCATCCACACGTTCACCGTGGCCTCCGTCGTGGCGGGACTGCGGGCCGCCGCCAACATCTGCCGAGCCCTGGGAAGCCGGCACGCCGATCGGTTCGAGGAGGCCGCGGAACGAACGCGCGCGGCCCTGTTGGAGCGCCTGTTCGACAGCGAGCGCGGCGTGTTCCACCGGCGGCTGGCCGTCGAACCCAGCGGCGAGCTGACGCCGGACTCCACGGTCGACTCTTCCGTGCTGCACACTCTCCTGCTCGGCGCGGTCGATCCCCTCTCCGAGCAGGCCCGGGCCACCATCCAGACCGTCCGCGAGCGTCTCTGGGTGAGGACGGAGATCGGAGGCATGGCCCGCTACGACGGCGACTACTACTTCCGCGTTCTCAACGACCAGCCGGGCAACCCGTGGATCATCTGCACCCTCTGGCTGGCACAAGCGCTCTGCCTCACGGCGCGGCGTCCGGAAGACCTGGAGGAGCCCCTTCGCCTCCTCCGCTGGACCATCGAACGCTCTCGACCCACGGGCGTTCTGCCGGAGCAGGTGCACCCGATCACCGGGGAGCCGCTCAGCGTCAGCCCCCTCACTTGGTCCCATGCCGAAGCCGTCGCCACGGTGCTGGCCTACGCCCGTCGGCTGCGCGAGCTTTCGCCGACCGGATGAGCGCGCCTACTCGTGCCGCAACGCCACGATCGGGTCCAGTTTCGCCGCGTTGAGGGCCGGATAGAGGCCGAACACCATGCCGATGAGCGCCGAGAAGGCCGCGGCCAAGACCGCCGACAGCAACGGGAAGGGAGTCGCCAGCCCGTCCTCGTTGGGCCACTGGTAGAACACGGTCGCCAAGTTGACGAGGTTCCCTAGGGACCAAGCGATGAACATCCCGATCAGGCCTCCGACCAGGCTCAGCGTCCCCGCCTCCACGAGGAACTGGGTCAGCAGCGCCACCTTCGTGGCACCGACCGCCTTCCTCAAGCCGATCTCGCGTGTCCGCTCGGTCACGGAGACCAGCATGATGTTCATGATGCCGATGCCCCCGACCAGCAGCGACAGCGCCGCGATGGCCGCCAAGATCGCCCCTGCCACGCCGATCACCTGCTGGAACACCTTGAGGATGCTCTCGTTCGAATCCACGCGGTAGATCGGCTTGTTGTTCGACTTGGCCATCAGAATCTGCCAGACCTCCTCGACGGCCTCGGCCACCGAGGCGCCCGGCTTGGCCCGCAGAAGGATCAGGTCGAGGTTCTTGCCGCCGAGCCACTTCTTCTGAGCCGTGCTGAGCGGAAGCACCAAGGTCTTCGGGTTGTCCGGGCCGAAGCTGGCCTTCGGTTTGGCCGAGACGCCGATCACCTCCAGCGTGATCCCCGGCAGCTGAACGAGCCTGCCCAGCGCGGACTGGGTGGGAAACAGTCGGGCCTTGACGTCCTCGCTGATGACGCACACGTTCGCCATCGTCCGCAGGTCCTCATCGCTGAACCAACGTCCTTCCTTCAGCTCGATGCGCTCGATCTCGTCGTGGCCGGGACCCACCGCCCGCACCGCGACGCCCTTCAGCTCCTGGTCGCCCGAGCGCACAGTCTGGCTGCCGGCCTCCTTCATCCCCGAGGCGAGCTCGATCTTGTCCGTCCGCGCCAGGATGAAGTCGATGTCGTCCAAGGTGAGCCCCTCGGTGGCCCCGAGCGTCTGGCCCCGCCTCATCCGCGTGAACGGATCGAAGAACACGAAGATGGTGTCCGAGCCCAGGCTCGCGAACTGGCCGCTGATGAACGCCTTGAAGCCCGTGGAGATCATCACGATCATCGTGACGCTCATCACGCCGATGATCACGCCCAGCATCGTGAGAGCCGCCCGCAGCTTGTTGCGCTGCAGCATCTCCAGCGCGATCAGGAAGGACTGCAGAACGATCATTCCTGACCTTCTTCCGGACCCGTCATGATGGCGCCCTGACGCTTGGGCCCGTTGAACGGCGGCTTCTCCAGCGCCGTCCCCTCCTCCACGCCGCTGAGGATCTCCACGAAAGCGCCGGTGGACGCACCGGTCTGCACCCGCCGCTTCTCGGCCTTCGCCCCGGCCTGCTTGCCCGCGACCATCACGAACGAGCCCTGTTCGTCCTTGCCCACGTACTCGATCGGAACCCGCAGCGCGCCCTTCTTCCTCAGAACGACCATCGTGCACTTCGCCGACATGCCGGACTTCAGCGCCGGGTCGCTGCCCGAGATCTCCACCTCGACGTTGTACTTCACGACCGCCTCCCCTGCGGAGGGCGCCTGCCCGAGGCTCGCGGAGGCCATCGCTGTGCTGGAGGGCGAGATCTTGGATACCCGCCCTTGGAAGGTCTTGCCCGGCAGAGCGTCCACCGACACCTCGGCCGGCATTCCTAAGCGCAGCCGCGCCACGTCGATCTCGTTGATCGCGAGCTTCACCCTCATCCGCTTGCGGTCCTCGATGCGGACGATCGGGGTTCCCGAACTGAACGAGCTGAGGCTGGCTACCAGCTCCCCCTCTTGGATCAGCTTCTGCGTGACCACGCCCGAGATCGGCGCTCGGATCTCCGTCTCGCCGAGCTGCCGGAGGCTGTCGTTGAGCGTGGACTGAACCTGATCCACCGACGCCCGGCTCTGGTTCAGGCTCTGCTCGAGCGCGTCCACGTCGCGCAGGCCCGCCCTCGCCGACTCCAGCGCGGCCAAGGCCGACTCGTACTCCTTCCGCTTGACCTCGTCGGCGACCCGGTTCGCCTTCGCCCGCTCCAGCTCGGCCCGGGCCCGCAGAATGTCCTGGTCCACCCTCTCCAGCTCGAGCTTCTGGTCGCGGTCCAGCCGATCCAGCGTCTCGCGGGCCGACCGCATCCGCGCCTTCGCCAGCTCCAGGGCGAGCTTCGCGTTGTCCAGCGCCTTCTGCGGAGCGTAGCCCTTCGCCACCAGTCCCTGTTGCCGCTCGAACTCGCGCGTGGCGTTCTCCAAGTTGGCCTCGGCCTCGGTGACGGCCGTCTCGGCAGCGGTGCGCTGGTTGGGATGCGCGGTCGAAACGAGCCTCTGCCGCTCCTTCAGCGCCGATGCGAGCGCCGCCTCGGCTTGGTCCACCGCCGTGCGCGTCAGCACGGGCTGCACGCCGAGCTCCTTCTCGATCTGGGCCACTCGCGCCTCGGCCTGCCGGAGAGCGGCCGTCGCCGTCCTCCTGCGCTGCTCCAGCTCGATCCTGGTCCGCTCGACTCCGCTCTGGGCGCCGCGCAGCTGAGCCCGGTCCATCTCGACGCGGAACTGCGTCTCCTTCGGATCGATCAGGGCGATCAGCTGCCCCGCCGTAACCTCGTCTCCCTCGTCCACGAGGAGTCTCGCGAGGCGACCGGCCACGCGGCTCTTCACCTCCACAGACTTCACGGCGTCGACCGTGCCGGTCTCCACCACCTTCACTTCGAGCTCGCCGCGCTCCACGCGCACGGCACGAGCCTGCTCGGGCTTCTTCTGTGCGGCGAGGTACAGCTTGACGGCGTAGCCCCCGAAGGCGCAGACCAGCACGACGAGAACGAAGCCGAAGACGAGCACCTTTCGAAGGACAGCCGCGGACTCTCTCCGCGGCGACACACCCAGCAGCATGGACCTATCTTGCCCGTTCCTGTTTCGATTCGTCAACAATGCGGCAGAAAGTCACGAGCCCCGAGAGACGCATGGGTCTGCCCAGGTGCATTGCGCGCCGGCAGGCGGTATAATGCCTGCTTGGCTGAGTCCGAGGATCCCTCGGGCCGGCTAGACCTTTGGAAAGCTCCACGCATGGCGACATACCGAGGAAGAAAGACGGACATCTGCCGGATCGTCGGCTTCAACATCTGGGGCAAGAGCAAGTACCCCAAGCCCAACCGGATGTTCCCCCCGGGCCAGCACGGCCCGAACAAGCAGCAGCCGCGGCGCTCGGAGTACGCGGAGCAGCTGCTCGCCAAGCAGGTCATCCGACGCTACTACAACGTGCTCGAGCGGCAGTTCCGCAACACCTTCGACAAGGCCGCCAACATGCACGGCGACACCGGCCTGAACTTCCTCCGGCTGCTGGAGCTCCGCCTCGCCACGATCGTCTGGCGCCTCGGATACGCCCGAAGCATCTTCCAGGCGCGGCAGATGGTGAGCCACGGCCACATCACCGTGAACGGAAGGGTCGTGGACATCCCGAGCTACACCCTGAAGATCGGCGACGTCGTGGCCGTTCGCGACCGGGAGTCGAGCCGAGCCTTGGCTCGCAACAACCACTACGAGGCCGCGGCCGTGCCGCCGTATCTGGACGTGGACCTGCACAATATGTCGGGCCGCGTCGTGGCTCTCCCGGAGCGCGAGGATCTGCCGAGCTTCTTCGAAATCCAGAAGGTCGTCGAGTTCTACGCCCGCTGATCCTCCGGCGAACAGGCGATGGAGGGCGCGCGTCCCCGGCAAGGGAACGCGCGCCCTACTTCTTCTCTCATCCGCGAGTGGCGGCCTTCAGCTCCGCGACCAGCCTCGTCAGCGAAGAGGCCCAGCCCGGATCGTCCTCGCTCCGATGCAGCTGCTCGACGAGGCGGCTGCCGACGATGGCACCGTCGGCGAACGAGCAGATCTCCCGAACATGGCTCGGCTTGGAAACCCCGAACCCCACGCAGATCGGGGTGCCTGTCCGCGCTCTCAGATCCGCGACGAGCCGCCGAGCCTCCTCCGGAACCTCGTCCCGTTCTCCCGTCACCCCGGTGCGCGACACTGCGTACAGAAAACCGGTGCTCCGCGCGGCGATCAGGTCCAGCCGAGCCGGGTCGCTCGTCGGCGCGGCCAACAGGACGTTGGCCAGGCCCGCCCGCTCGCTGGCCTCGAACCACTCGTCCATCTCCTCTGGAATCAGGTCGCAGACGATGGTGCCGCAGACCCCCGCGCCGGCCGCCGCCGCCGCGAACTCCCTCGGACCAAGGCGCAGGATGGTGTTCCAGTAGCCCATCAGCACGATCGGCACCGACGGTCGGCAGCTCGATAGAGTCTCCAGGATCGCTCCGGGCGTGGTCCCTCTCTGCAGCGCCCGAAAGCTGCTGGCCTGAATCGCCGGCCCATCGGCGATCGGATCGCTGAAGGGCACGCCCACCTCGATGACGTCGGCTCCTCCGGCCTCCAGCGCCCCGAGCACGGCCGGCAGACGCTCCAAGCTCGGGTCGCCGGCGGTGACGAAGGCAACCAAGGCTCCCTCGCCCCTTGCCCGCAGGTCGGAGAACTTCCGCTCCAATCGCTCGCGCCCCGTCATGGGCCGACCACCCCCCTGAGCGACGCGCACAGCCGCGCGAAGGCGCCCTCCTCCTCCAGACTCATCGTCGCTTCCCGGATCCTCTCGGCCCGTTCCGGACCCAACACCGGCTCGGCGAGCTCGCGGTACTTGGCCGTCACCTGCTCCTCGCTCATCGGGTTCAGGGCGTGGCCGATCGGAGCATCCACGCGCTCGACGAACTCACGGCCACCTACCAGCCGCACCACCACCCGGTTGGGAATTCCCCGCCTGGGATACAGAGCGTCCAGCTCGGCGTCCACACGCACCCGAATCCTCTCCATCACCCCCTGCACGGCCGAACGCCGCCAAGATTCCTCGCGGTAGCTCTGCAGCGTCGGCGGGCCCAGAACGAGCGTCTGCGCCACCAGATACGGCAGGGAATGGTCCGCCGTCTCTCTGGTCGTCGGCTTCCACTTGGTGGAGTCTCCGCCGATGATCTGCTCCGCGGCCGAGAACGTCTCGACCAGCACCGAATCGACCTCTCCGGGGTGGAACCTGCGGCCGTGCAGGCGCACGATCCGCTCGCAGGCCTCGATGGCGCTCTGCGCGTGGTACTCGGCCGGATGGCGCTTGATGTACACGTCGTGGATCCGTCGAGCCACGCCCTCGCGAAGCCCTCGCGGCTCGAAGTCGGCGCCCGCCACCACGTCGCAGAACCCCATCGGACCCTCGAAGGCCCGCTCGGGGCCGGTCAGCCCCGCCTCGGCGGCCTCGCACGCCTGCACCCCGTTCCGAGCGGCGTGGGCGAACGCGCAGCCCTTCCACATCGAGATGGCTCCCGCCCTCGTCCGGCGCAGCACGGGGCTGGTCACGATCGCGATCGACAGCGCGTGCCGCAGCCTCTCTGCGTCGAGGCCGAATAGCTTGCCGCAGCCCGCAGCCACCGAGAACGAGCCGTAGGTCGGATGGTCCCATCCCTTGTCGCGCAGGATCATCCCGTCGCACAGGGCGCACTGGACGTCGTAGGCGACGGCCGCGGCGGCGAGCAGCTCCCTCCCGCTCCGCCCGCGAGCCTCCGCGGCCGCGAAGAGCGCAGCCAGGTTGTCGCTGGGGTGAGCGGGCTCGAGCGACAGGTACGTGTCGTTGAAGTCCAGCGAGCGCACCGCCACGCCGTTGGCGAACGCAGCCCCTCCGACGGTCGACGATCGGCCTCGGAGCCAGACCGTCGCGCCCGAGGAATCCGGCGCGCAGGCCGCCGCAGCCCGCACCGCCTCCTCGTCGCAGGCCGCGATCGCGCAAGCCAGCGAGTCCAGCAGGTGCAGCTTGAGCCGCTGGATCGTCTCCCGGGCCAAGGCCTCGTAACTGACCGACAGCGCGTACGCGGACAGACGCGAGGCGAGGTCGTTCACGGCTTGGTCTCCTGCCTCTGGAACCTCGGACCCAGCATCTGATCCCACTTCTTCCTCTGGGCCGGCGTCAGGACCGCGAGCGAGTCCCGCTCGGCCTCCTTGCTCCAGGATTGGATCTGCTTCTGGTCGGTCGCCGCGAAGGACTTGATCTCAGCCTGGATGCGCTGGTTGTAGTCCTGCACCTCCTTCTGGCCCGCCCCCTGCCGGGGCTTGGGGACGGCCTCCAGCTGCGAGCGCCGCCTCATCTCCAGCTCGCGCACCTTGGCCTCCGCCTTCTCACGGATCCCCTTTAGCTTGCCGATCTGCTGGCTGGTCAGCCCCAGTTCCTTGACCACCTCGGGATGCAGGATCAGGAGGACGCTCTGCGACTGGAGCGTCAGCTGCCGGAGGCGCAACCTCTGCGAGGGGGTGAGCTTCCCAAGAATCCTGGACGCCGTGGCGTCCTGCACCTTCCTGAGCTCGCCGAGGGCGGCCTTTTGCTCCGCCTGGGTCGTCTTGCCCTGAAAGAGGGATTGCGCCTTCTCGACGTAGGCCTTGAACTCGGCCTCCACCTGAGCCGAGACCTCCTTCGAAAGTTTGAGCTCCTTTCGGATCTCAGGGCTCGTCAACAGGGTCAGCCCGATTCGCTCGATCGGCGGCGGTGGGGTCTGAGGACGCGCGAACGCGGTCAGCAGCAGGAGCAAGAGGGCGAGGGCTCCGTGGAGGCGCATGCCGTTAGGATACACGCTACCCGGCGATCTCCACGGGCTCCTCGGTCGGTTCCTCGCCGTACTCGACCTCGAACGTCGCGCCGGGAAGCAACCGACGGGCCTCCTCGAGGAAAGCCTTGCTTGGATCCACCGTCTGGCCGAGGAACACCGGAAGGTAGCTGTCGGCCGGGAGGATCTGCACGACGACCTCGTGCAGACCCGGGTGCTCCTCGATCAGACGCCGGAAGGCACGCAGCTGGCTCTCGGTAGCCCGGCCGAACGACACCACCAGCCGGTTCGGATTGTCCAACGAAGCCGCTTCGTCGACGACGCCCTCCAAGGATTCGAGCGACTCCAGCCTCAGATCTCTTCGCTCCTCGCCGCCGAACACGGAGACCCGAACCCTGCCCGAGGCGACCACCACGGCGTCCCGGCGGATCATCGGCCGCAGCTGCTCCTGGCGGTAGTCCGGAACGGTCCAGCGCGTCTGGCCGGAGAAGTCCTCCAGAAGGAAGGAGAGGCCCTTCTCCCCATTCTTGAACGTTCTCGTCTCGACCCTCGAGATGATCCCGGCCATCCGGACCGGCTGCTGGTCCTCCAACTCCGCGAGGGCCGAACAAGGCGCATCGGCTCGGCTCTCCAGCACCCTCTCCAAGCCCCTCAGGGGGTGGTCGCTCACATAGATGCCCAAGACCTCCTTCTCCAAAGCCAGCTGAGCGGTTCTCGCCAAGGGTTCCACATGGGGCAGGTCCGGTAAGGTCTCGCCGTCTCCCGCCTCGCCCTCGCCGAACAGCGAGGCCTGGCCGCGCTCCCGGTCCCTCACGAAGGCGTCCGCATCCGCCATGGCCGACTCCACGGCCGCGAGCACGCCGGCCCGGTTCGGGTGCAGCGAGTCGAAGGCTCCGGCCTTGGCCAGGGCCTCCAGTGCCGTTCGGTTCAGGCCGAGGCTCTTGGTGCGCCTGCAGAAGTCGTAGAGGTGGACGAACGGGCCGTTCTCCCTCCTCTCCGCCAGCACGGCCTCCATGAATCCCGTGCCCACGTTCTTGATCGCCGCGAGGCCGAACCGGATCTTGTCGCCGACCGTCGTGAAGTCCAGCAACGATTCGTTGACGTCCGGCGACAGCACCCGGATGCCCCGCCGCCGCGCCTCCTCGATGAAGTTGACGATCTTGTCCTCGTTGTCCGCGTAGGAGGCCATCAGCGCGGCGAGGTACTCCACAGGATAGTTCGCCTTCAGGTACGCCGTCTGGTACGCGATCATCGCGTAGCAAACGGCGTGCGCCTTGTTGAACGCGTATCTGGAGAACGGCTCCAAGTGCAGCCAGATGGCCTCGGCGGTCTCCGAGCTGATGCCGTTCGCCGCGGTGCCGGCCATGAACTCCGCCTTCATGGCCTCCAGCTCCTTCGGCTTCTTCTTGCTCATCGCGCGGCGCAGGATGTCGCTCTTGCCGAGGCTGAAGCC
>CALGMO010000096.1 GCA_937961665.1 uncultured Fimbriimonadaceae bacterium | reverse complement strand
GGGGCGCCTTGTGGCGCCCCGCCGCCGTTCGTTCCCAGGCCACCTGCGGAACCGGACGACCCCGCAGAACGCCCGGTTTTCGGCGGTCCCTTGGGGCTGGGCGGCGGATTCCGTCAGAGCCTCCGGAAGTTGCCTTTGTGGGCCGAACGACGGGGCCCGACGGAGCCGAAGCCATGCCGATGGACAACCGAACCAGCGACAGCGACTGGATGTTCGACGTGCAGTGTGATGAGAACGGCGACGTTCGTGTGACCGCCAGCGTCCGCATCACGGAACCCTGCATGCTCCAAGAATACGGGATTCCCAGACCCGATCCCGACGTTCTGATGGCTTTCTACATCGAGAACTACGAGCCCGAGCTGGCCGACGCGTGGCAGGGGGTCGACGAGAAACGGCTGAAGACGTACTTTCAGAACCAGGGAAACACGGACGTCGCCGAAAACTGCGTCCCGCTGTACATCTACTTGGAGGAGAAGCGGGGTTACTGGTCCACCTACAAGAGGACGTTCATGGGAAAGACCCTGGAAGGGCCATGCTGGAACTGGGCCTCCCGCAAAGGAAAGTGGATCTTCGTTCAGACCAAATGGAGCGTTGCCCCGCCCGATGGCTGGCCAACTCCGGTATCCGCACGGCAGATGGGTGGCGGAGACGGAACCCCTGGCGGCGCCTCCAGGGTCTTCAACCTCGCCGCGATGAGTTCCGCGGCTCCAAGGTTCCCGGCCCTCAGCCCGCTCCTTGACCCGGAGGAGCTCGAGGAGCTGGTTGATGCGGCGGTCGTAGAGCTCCATGAGCTGCAGCGTCGATACGAAGACACCTATAGCGAGCTCGAAAGGGGTTCTTCTTGGGCCGACACGATCTGCGAGGAGTACCTGGAGAGGCATCCCCGGGATGAGGGAACGGATGACGGGGACACAGCCTGGGAGGAACGGCCCGTCTGCCGGGTCGCGAAGGAGGACGTGGTCCAGGCGTTTCTCGGTCTAAAGCCTGAGGATCCGGCCCTGTGTAGGCAGAACGTCCGATCGGTGAGCGGCGAAGTGTACGAAGTCGGATACTGCGGCGACGAGTACGAGAAGGCTCGCTCGCTGTTCGAATGGGTTCTGTCTCTGGAGAACGAGGCTTTGCAGCAGTCGATCCGCGAGCAACTGAGGAGGCTGAGCTCGGAGGACAGGGAGCTGTTCCGCGACTGGTTTCCGGACCACCAGCACCTCTTGGAGGAGTAGCGGCCGTCGCAGGGAGCAGCACCGAGGGGAAGACCGATGGAGCAAGGAGAAGATGCGATGGAGCCGCTGAACGGGGGAACGCCTGATCGGAAGGGCCGGCCCAACGAGCCTGCGGAGTGGCGGGTGCGGGCCGACGACTCCGGGAACGTGACGATCGAGCTCTGGGACAACCTCGATGCCGCAGAGCAGAAGGAGGCCTTCGAGGAGGCGGCGGACGCCCTGATCGACTGGCTGGTGCGCGATCGCCGGTCCAACGCCCCGATCTTCCTGCGGCGGCATCTCGGCGACCTGGCCGACGACCGCGGCCTGTTCCTCGGGCGGTACTGCGACTTCGTGTACCGCGACGGCCGCTGGAGACTCGAGCAGACCGTCTGGGACGAGCGCGGGACCTCCGACGGGGATTCGGCGGCCCAGCCCTCGGCGCCACCCACGGAGCGGAAGCCCCTGTTCCACGAGACGGCCCTCGAGACCGGCTTCTGGCTGGCCGTGGCCGAAGTACGCCGGCTCTTCGGGACAGAGGAGAGCGAAGACCCGGATGACGACAGCTTCGAGGGGAGCAGCGCCGATCGGTTTGACGACATCTTCCAGCTGTACGAGCGCCTCACCCGATCGAGACGCATCGGCAACCTCATGTGCCGCTCGGGGGAATGGTTCCTCCTGCGGGACGAGATCCGCCTGGCACGGGACGAGGTGCTCGGCTTCTTCCTCGGAGCCGCGGCGGCGAAGCGCGCCCCCGAGCTCGCCGGGACGAAGTGTGCGGAGGAGGTTCTCCAGGGAATCTTCCGGCTCCACAACCCAGCTCTCCGGGAGTCTCTCCAAAGGCAGATCGCGGAGGCTGGCGCCGAGGCCGTTCTGGCCCGCTTCCCCAGCCTGGAGGACTTGCTGCGGGAGGAGTGAGCGGGTGCCACGGGTCGGCTCGAAACGGGCTTCCGGTCGGCCGATCCGAGGCTTCTCGCCAGAAGAGGAATCTGTGGGGCGCGCGAGCCGCGAACCGCAAGGAGCGACGAGATGGGTTTGTACGACTATCCGAACTTCGCCCAGCCGGGAGAGACCTACGACTGCCCGGACTGGACCATGTCCGTGTGGAAGCGGGGCGACGTCCACATCCGCTTCTGGGCCCACTTCAACTACTTCGACCCCCTCGAGGACGACGACGAGGGCGAGGAGCGCTGGTCGGTCGTGGGCAGCATCCACCTGAAGCCGAGGGAGGTCGTGGCGTTCCTGATGGGCGAAGAGGTGGCGGAGCGGTTCGACCGCGGGGACAAGATCCAGGACTCGATCCACTGCGCCATCCTGCGCAACGAGAACCCGATCCTCCAGAGGGCGATCCGCCGAGGGCTGCAGAGCGTCGACCGGGAGGAGTTCGCCAACCGCCTCCCCGAATTCCAGCACCTTCTCCCGCCGGCCTGAGCGGCGTGGGGAACGCGAACGGCAGGGGGGCCGCCGAGCCGGCGGCCCCCCTGCCTTGGGAACCGACCTGTGGCCGGGCTACTTCGCGTCGGTCTTGGGGTCGTACCAGTCCAAGTGCGGCGGCAGTCCGGCGACCTGCCTCCAGGTCTCCTCGAAGGCGTGGCTCTTGGCGTGGCCGTCGGCGAACAGGTAGTTCGCCCGCCGACCGTCGATATCGTGCCACAGCGAGCGCGGCAGCCCGAGCGCGGCGTCCCACTGCCGCATGTGGATCATCGTGCCGCCCATGTAAGAAGGCACCTTGGCGGGCGTGCCCCAGAACATCGGCATGAAGTGGTCGGGGTTCACCGTCACCCTCGGGGTCAGACCCTTCAGGTGGTCGCGGACCGGCGCGGCGAACACCGTTCGGGCCGGGTCGGCCGGGTCCGCCAAGGACAGCCCGTAGTACGGTGGGTGGAGCGCCTCGAAGTAGGCGTTCAGGCCGTACGAGGTCCATCGAGTGCCCTTGGCCCACTCGGGCGAGTCGTCCAAGGGGGAGCGGTTCAGCAGCCGGGCCCGGCTGTACGGCTGAAGCTCTTCGACCCAGGTGATCGGGTGCATCCCGGCCATCTTGACCATGGGGGTCCAGTCGTCGTGGTCGGCGGCGTACAGCATCAGGGCGAGGCCGATCTGCTTAAGGTTGCTCAGGTCGGCGGTCTTCTTGGCCGCGAGCTTGGCTTGGGCGAACACGGGGAAGAGGATCGCCGCCAGGATGGCGACGATCGCGATCACAACGAGCAGTTCGATCAACGAGAAGGCTCTCTTGCTCATGTCTGCGGGATCCCTCGGGGGGCGGTCGGGCCGCGGGGCGGTTCTGCGCGCTCCGCGGCGAAGACGACGGTTGCCGGTGGGATCACGCGTCGCGCGGCGGGGGAGGGGAGGGCGCGCGGGGCCTGGCGCGCGTTCGCTCCACCTGGACGGGCCTTCCCGACTCCGGGGCCGCCAGGAGGTAGCCCTCCAGGGTCCAGACACGATCCGGCGGCGCGAGGAGGCTCACGGAGGGCACGGCCGACCCCGTCTCCACCGCCTCGCGGGCCTTCCTCTCCGCGCAGCGGCACTGCACGAAGGAGGAGTCGCCCGGTTTCGGACTCCGCTCGACTCGGACCACGTTGCCGCAGCAGTCCACGCGAGTCTCCACGACGGTCTGGACGGGGGCTGTGGGGCAATGGCGGCCGGGCGGGGTTTTGGGCGAGGCGGCCAGGACGAGGCCGAGGCACGCCAGCAGCGCCGCCGCGGGTCGCGCCAGTCGCTGCATCCAGGCGGTCCTCCGCCTCTCAGCCACGGTTGCATGATCGGCGGGCGGAGCTGGGCGGGCGGGCCGTTGGGCGCACGGTCGGGCCTTCGAACCGGGTCCGAAGTCCCGCAAGGAGGCGGCGGGGCGCCTGCGGCGCCCCGCCCCCGGAACCCGGACCCCCAGGGCGTCAGACCTTGAGCGCCCGGAAGTAGCCGAGGTACTCGGCGTTGGCGGCGAACATCTCGTTCACCATGTCGCGGGTCTCCTGCATGCTGCACATCGCCTGGGTCAGCGGGTCGTACAGCACGGCGTGGAAGATCTTCTCGGGGTCGCCCTCCAAGGCGCCCTCCACCGCCAGCTCCTCGCACATCGCGCTGTTGTGCACGAGCGGCGCGACCGACGGCGGCAGCTTGCCCACGTGCATCGGATCCAGGCCCCTCTTGCTCGCCAGGACGGGAACCTCCACGCAGCAGCCGTGGGGCAGGTTGTCCACCAGGCCGAAGTTGCGCACGTTGCCGTTGAACTCGAACAGGGTGCCGTCGCCGAAGCAGGCGTTGAAGATGTACGACGCGTACTCGTGGCCGCGCTCCAGGTTCACGGGCTTGGACAGCTCCTCCTGGATGTGGTCGCGCCAGGTGTCCTCGGCCCGCAGGTACTCGTTCAGGATGTAGGCGTGGTGCCCGGGGTTCCAGCCCCTCCCGTGGGTGCAGAACTTCTCGATCAGATCCGGGCGCTTGCGGAACCACGCGTTGTACTCGGAGTTGTGGCCGCTGCTCTCGGTGACGTAGTAGCCGAGGTGCAGGAACATCTCGTTCCGCACCTGCTCCTCGTTGTAGATCTCGGGCTTCTGGACCGCCTCGCGGATCAGCGGGTAGGCGTCCTTGCCGTTCCACTCGTAGCGGATGTAGAACGCCTGGTGGTTGATGCCCGCGCACAGGTAGGTGATCTCCTCCATCGGCGCGCCGATCCAGCGGGCGAGCATCTCGGCGGTGCCCTGCACGCTGTGGCACAGGCCGCTGATCTTCAGGTTGGGGAACTGGCCCTGCATGGCGCGGCACAGCATCGCCATGGGGTTGGTGTAGTTCAGGTAGACGGCGTGCGGGCACAGCTCGTCGATGTCCCGAACGATGTCGAGCATCGGCGGGAGCGTCCGCAGGAACCGGAAGATGCCGGAGGGTCCGCGCGTGTCGCCGACGTTGATGTCGATCCCGTACTTCTTGGGGATCTCGATGTCCGTGCGGAACACCCTGGGTCCGCCCTGGAGGATCGTGGTGACCACGCCGTCCGCGCCGTCGAGGGCCTCGCGGCGGTCCATCGTGCTGACCACCTTGGCCGGATAGCCCCCGGCGTCCACGATCCGCTGCACCGCGCGGGTGATGAAGTCGAGCCGCTCGCGGTCGATGTCCATCAGCGCGATGGTCGAGTCGCTGAGCGCCGGGAACGAGAGGATGTCGCGGACGAGTCCCCGGGTGAACCCAAAGCTGCCCGCACCGATGAAGGCGATCTTTTTCATGGCTTCGCCCGCATTTTGGGCGAACCCCGACGCGCGCCGCTCGGCTTTCTACGCGTACATCTTCGAGTATCCGCCGGAGCGGGCCAGAAGCAGCTCGCGCAGGAGCTTGCGGCCGCGGTGGATCCTCGAGCGGACCGTGCCCACGGTGGTGCCCTGGGCCTCGGCGATCTCGCTGTACGTCAGCCCGTCGAAGTCGCACATCACGATGGCGTCGCGGTACATCTTCGGCAGCTGCTCCAGACAGGAGTCCAGCTCCTCGCGCAGCTGCTTGCGGAACAGCTCCTCGTCGGGGCCGGCCGAGGGGTCGGCGACCTGGATCTCCTGGACCTCGCCGTCCGACGGGCTGACCATCGAGTTCAGCGACTCGGCCTTGCGGATCGGGTTGGCGCGGCGGCGGGAATCGAGGTGGGCGTGCTGCATGATCCGCAGGAGCCAGTTCGCGAAGGGCCTTTCGGGAGAATAGGAGGCAAACCCCCTCCAGGCCTTCGCGTAGGTCTCCAGCAGAAGGTCGTCGGCGTCGTTGGGGTTGCCGGTGAGGCGCTTGGCCATGGTCCACGCTTGCCGCCGGGTGGCCTCGACGAGCTCCTCGAAGCGCCGGCGGTCGCTGTCCGTTCGGATCGTGCAGGCGGAGTTGGTGTTCATGGACCTGTCCTGTCATCGGCCGGGCCGACAGCTCATTAAACGCCGGTTGGAGTTTGGCCGTTCGCGGGGTGGGGCGTTCGGCGGCGCTCCATGGGTACTTCGTCCTCGGCTCCCCCTTTCCGTGTTCCGCGTTCATGCCGCATAATCCCCCGAGGGAGGTTCGCGGGATGCGCTTCGTTCTGTTCACGAAGGAGCCCGAGCTGGAGGAGGCCGCGAGGGTCGGGATCGCCGAGCCGGACGTCTTGGAGGTGTACGACGACTGGCGCGCCGCGCTGGACGCCTGCGAGGGGGCCGCGATGCTGTTCGTCGACCTGGTCTCGACGCTCGACGAGCCCCACAAGATCGCCGGGTACGAGCGCTTCGCCGAGGCCAAGATGAGCCATCCCGTCGCCAAGGACGTCAAGCTCGTGCTGATCGGCCCGCCCGCGGACTACGAGCTGGACTTCATGACCGGCTACCCGGACTTCGTGTTCGCCCACCTGAGGCGGCCGGTCACCGACCGCATCTTCCGCCGGGCCAGCACCTGGGTGTGACGGGCCGTCCGAGGCTCGTGTAGAATCGGGGAAGCCGCCCGGGGTGCCCGAATCCCCGGCGCGCCGGAGCTCCCATGGACCGACGCCAGTTCCTCCTCAGCCAGAGCGACATCCCGACGCAGTGGTACAACATCGTCGCCGACCTCCCGGTGCCCCCCGATCCGCCCCTGCACCCCGCGACCAACCAGCCGGCTGGGCCCCAGGATCTCGAGGCGATCTTCCCCGGCCCGATCATCGAGCAGGAGGCGTCCTCGGAGCGCTGGATCCCGATCCCCGAGCCGGTGCTGGAGGGCATGGCGCTGTGGCGGCCCACTCCCCTGTACCGCGCCCTGAACCTGGAGCGGGCGCTCGGCACCCCGGCGCACATCTACTTCAAGTACGAGGGCACCAGCCCCGTGGGCAGCCACAAGCTCAACACGGCTCTGGCGCAGGCCTATCTGAACAAGGTGGCGGGCGTGAAGCGCCTGGCCACGGAGACCGGCGCCGGCCAATGGGGCTCCTCGCTGTCGATGGCCTGCCAGATGTTCGGGCTGGAGTGCACCGTGTACATGGTGCGCGTCAGCTACAAGCAGAAGCCTTACCGGCGGTCGATGATGCACACCTTCGGGGCCAAGGTGCACGCGAGCCCCAGCCACTACACCCAGTACGGCCGGAAGCTCCTGGAGGAGGACCCGGAGTGCCCCGGCAGCCTCGGCATCGCGATCAGCGAGGCCCTGGAGGACACCGTCACCCACAAGAACGTCCGCTACTCGCTGGGCAGCGTGCTGAACCACGTGCTTCTGCACCAGACGGTGATCGGGCAGGAGTGCCGGAAGCAGATGGAGATGGCCGGCGAGTATCCGGACGTGGTGATCGGCTGCGTGGGCGGCGGAAGCAACTTCGCCGGCATCGCCTTCCCGTTCCTGGCGGACAAGTTCGCCGGCAGGGAGGTGCGGGTGGTGGCCGTCGAGCCGGCCTCGTGCCCCACGCTCACCAAGGGCGAGTACCGCTACGACTTCGGCGACACGGCCAAGATGACCCCGCTGTTCAAGATGTACACGCTCGGCAGCGACTTCATGCCGCCGTCCATCCACGCGGGAGGCCTGCGCTACCACGGGATGGCGCCGCTGGTGTCGCTGCTGTACCACCTGGGCCAGATCGAGGCCGTCGCCTACGACCAGATCCGTTGCTTCGAGGCCGCGGTGCAGTTCGCCCGGTGCGAGGGGATCATTCCCGCTCCCGAGTCTTCGCACGCCATCCGCGCGGCGATCGACGAGGCGATGCGGGCGAAGGAGGCCGGCGAGCCGCGCGTGATCCTCTTCAACCTCAGTGGCAATGGCTACCTCGACCTCGGAGCCTACGACTCGTACTTCAGCGGACACCTCACCCAAGCCTGAGCGGCGCTGGCCGATCGTCGTCGCGGCGGTCTCGCTCCAGCTGTGCCTCGGCTCGGTGTACGCGTGGTCCGTGTTTCGGACTCCTCTCGAGCGGGGCTACGGATGGAGCTACGAGGAGACCGCCGCGCCGTTCCGCTTCTTCCTGTTCGCCTACGCGTTCGGCATCTGGATCGGCGGATCGCTGCTGGACCGGCTGGGGCCGCGGGCGGTCGCCCGGATGGGCGGGCTGCTGCTCACTGGGCTGGCCTTGGCGTCGTTCCAGCGGTCGCCTCTCGGGCTCGCGGTCTGCTATGGGCTGATCGGCGGCCTGGGTGCGGGGATCGCCTACCCGACGCCCGTCGCCACGCTGATCCGATGGTTCCCCGAGCGGAAGGGCCTGATGGGCGGGGTCGGGGTGTTCGGGTTCGGCGCGGGATCGCTGGTGTTCGCACCGGTGATCGCGGCGGTGCTGGACGGGGCTCCGCACGAGCAGGCGTTCCGGCTCCCGCCGACGTTCCTCACGCTGGGAGTGGTGTTCGCGGTCGTGGGCTGGGTCGCGGGCGGTGCCTTCCGGTGGCCGCCCGAACCGACCTCGCAGGCGGAGGCGCCGGCGGCGTGGGGAACGGCTCCGCTGCGGACGGTCCGCACTTGGCCGTACCCGGCGCTGTGGCTGTGCTTCCTCATGGCGAGCGGCGTTGGGCTGGCGGCGATCAACGAGGCCAGTCCGTTGCTCGAGCGCCTCGGGCAGGCGCAAGGCGGGTGGATCGCGCCTGCGCTCGGGGTGGGGCTGATGGCGGTGGCCAACGGAGCCGGCCGGCTGCTGTGGGGGTTCGCGGCGGACCGCCTGGGGCGCCGCGCGGCGATGGCCCTGATGTTCGCCGTTCTGGCCGGCTCGGCGCTGCTGTACACCGTCGCTCGGTCTCAGCCGCCGGCCGTGTGCGCTCTGATCGGGATCGGACTGTGCTTCGGAGGGATGCTGGGGATGCTGCCGACGAACGTCGGAGGGTTCTTCGGCACGCGCTGCTTCGGCTCGAACTACGGCATGACCTACACCGCCTTCGCGTTGGCCGCCTGGCTGGCGCCGGCGTTCGTGTCGGCGTCGGTGCGCCAGGGCCTGGCCTCTGGGTCGGCGACGGCGGCGCACGCCGCGGGAGGCAGACTGCTGCTGGCGGCCGCCCTCGTCGGCTTGGCCGCGGCCCTCACTCTGCGCGGGGGAGCGCGCCCGACCGCGGCCGAGGGGCGCTGAGCGCCGCCGGAGCGCCTGGCCATGGACCGCCGAAGGGAGAGACCGGTACGGGTGAGGCAGACGCGCGGTCTGCTGGGCCTCGCCGTGGCGGGGCTTTTGGCTCGCTCGGTGCGCGAGGGGTTCCACACCGTCTGGTGGCGGCCGCCCCGGAACCCCCTGCCGGGCTCCTGCGTGCTGGTCGCCAACCACCACGGTTGGTTCGATGGGCACCTGATGTTCCTCGCCGTTCGAAGGCTGGGGGTGCCCACGGTGCTGTGGGTCGAGCGGCTGGACGAGTTCCCGTTCTTCGGAAGCATCGGCGCGCTGCCCTTCCCGAGGGCGGACGCCGCGCGCAGGGCGGCCACCATCCGCCGGACGGTGCGCTGGATGCGCGCGGGCGGCAGCCTGGCGCTGTTTCCCGAGGGCGTGCTGCACCGCCCTCCGGCTCTCGAGCCGATCGAACCGTCCATCCGGCTGATCCGGCGGCTGGTTCCGGAGGCGCCTCTGGTGCCCGTGGCCATCCGGTACGAGATGTCGGTCCACCAGAGGCCCGAGGCCTGGATGGCCTTCGGGGAGCCGTGCGGGGCGGACTCCATCGGGGAAGCGCTCGCCGACCTGCTCGGCAGCCTCGCGCCCGATGGCCCGTACGAGGCTCTGGTTCGGGGTAAACCGGACGACGACGAACGGTGGCGGTGGCCGTTCTCCTGTTCGAGGCGCTGAGGGATGGCGGACCTGGGTTGGAAGGCGAGCGCGGAGGATTACGAGCTCTGTCGGCGTCTCCACGCCCAGCACGGCTCGACGTACTACCTCTCGTCCCGCCTCTTTCCGCCCCGCCGGCGGCGCCAGGTGGACGCGGTGTACGGCTTCGTCCGCGTTCCCGACGAGTGGGTCGACAACGCGGGCGGGGCCAGCCGAGAGGAGTCCGAGCGGAAGCTGGCGGCCTACCGGCGCGAGCTGATCGCCGGCCTGGACGGCGAACGGCCCCTGCACCCCGTCCTCCGCGCCTTCTGCGAGACGGCCCTCCAGATCGGCATCCCGCGGGAGGAGCCGCTGGTGTTCCTCGACGCGATGGAGCAGGACCTCACGCAGACCGTGTACCCCACCTACGAGGACCTGCGGGCCTACATGAGGGGGAGCGCCGTGGCCGTGGCGTTCATGATGTTCCCGATCCTCGGCATCCCGATGCGCGAGGGATTCCGCGAGGGCGCCGCGTCGCTCGCCGAGGCGATGCAGATGACCAACTTCCTGCGCGACGTGGGAGAGGATCTGGACCGCGGTCGCATCTACCTCCCGCTCGAGGACCTGGAGAGCTTCGGTCTGACGCCCGACGACCTGCGCCGGCGCGAGGTCACCGATCCGTTCGTCCGGCTGATGCGCTTCGAGATCGAGCGCACGCGGAAGCTCTACGCCGCCAGCGATCCCGAGATCGCTCGGCTGCCGGCGTTCGGCCGCAAGCCGGTCCGGCTGGCCCGGGAGCTGTACAGCCGCATCCTGGACCGCATCGAGGACCGCGGCTACGACGTGTTCGGCGGCCGCGCGCGGACAGGGCGCGTGGAGCGGGCGCTGACCGCCCTGCGGGTAGCCGTCCTCGGCTGACTCAGAGCAGCCGGATGCCCGGCTCGCCTTCGACGACCCGGCCGATCTCCGCATAGCCGGGGATCGGCTCGGGCGAGAACAGAGCGAGTCCGCCGCTCGTCTGGGGATCCAGGGCCACCGCCTTGAGCCACGGGGGCACGGAGGGTGCCACCGCGAGACTCTCGCCCAAGTGGAGCTCGTTCGCGCCGGCGCCGCCGGTGGTGTTGCCCTCCGCCACCATCCGCTCGACCCCTGGCAGGACAGGCAGAGCGTCGGCGTGGATCTCGATGGCCACCCCGCTGGCCCGCGCGACGTTGAACAGGTGCCCGCACAGCCCAAAGCCGGTGACGTCGGTCGCGCAGCGCACGCCGTGGGCCAGCGCGGTCTCGGAGGCTTCCCGGTTCAGCCGGGCCATCCACTTCACGGCCTCCGCCAGCTCGTCCCCGCCGCACGAGTCGAACTTGGCCGCGGTGGTGACGATGCCCGTGCCCAGCGGCTTGGTCAAGAAGATCCGGTCGCCGGGCCGCGCCGCGGTGTTCACCAGCATGCGCCGGGGGTCGACCTCGCCGGTCACCGCCATCCCGAATTTCGGTTCCTTGTCCTCGACGCTGTGCCCGCCGACCACCACCGCCCCGGCCTCGGTGACCTTGTCGTAGGCGCCCTGCAGGATGGCGGCCCAGACCTCCGCCGGAGCGAGGCCGGGCGAGAAGCAGGCGATGTTCAGCACCGTGAGCGGGCGTCCGCCCATGGCGTACACGTCGCTCAGCGCGTTGGCCGCCGCGATCGCCCCGAACGCGTAGGGGTCGTCGACGATCGGGGTGAAGAAGTCCACCGTCTGCACCAGCGCCCGGTCGTCGGACAGCCGGAACACCCCCGCGTCGTCGCTGGTTTCAAATCCGACGAGCAGGTTGGGGTTGGCCGATCTGGGAAGCTGACGGAGCACCTCCGCCAGTTGGGTTGGCCCCAGCTTCGACGCTCAACCGGCGCAGGAGACGAGCTGCGTGAGCCGCATCGAACGGGAGTTTACCGCTCCCGGCCTAGGCGCACGGCCCGGAACGGCTCGACTCGGCGACCGGACAGGCCCAGCTCGGTGGCGGCGGCGCGGGCCCGACCGTCGACCATCGACTGGATGTAGGCGAGCCGCGCTCCGAAGAACTGGCTCTCGTGCACCCCGAGCAGCCTCTGGGCCTCGGGCCACTGCGCGGTGACGTCCAGCCCCCCGTTGGCAGCCGAGGTGGAGAACAGCAGCGCCCAGCCCGAGAAGCCCGCGCGCTCCGCGGCCCGAACGGCCGCCTCCCCTGCCCTCCGGTGGTCGCGGTGGTACACCCGCCGCACGTACTCCGGGTCGAACGCCAGGAGGAACTGCGGCCGGAAGGAACGGATCTCTTCGGCCAAGGCGTCCACCGAGCGCTCGTCGGCCTGCAGCCGGCCGTCGGGCAGGCCCAAGAACCGCACGGACTGGATTCCGAAGAGCTCGGCGGCGCGCTGCTGCTCGGCCCTGCGCACGCGGCCCGTGCCACGGGAGTCGTGGAAGGGGTAGTAGCCCTTGTCGCCGTCGGTCATCACGACGAGCCGGACGACCGCCCCGGCCTCGCGCAGCCGCAGGAGCGTGCCTCCGACGTAGAAGGCTTCGTCGTCCGGATGGGCCGTGACCAGCAGCACGCGGCTGCCGGGGCGCAACAGGCCCAGGCCCGCCGGGTCGACCGGCGCAAGGTCGGTCGGCGGCTCCTTGGGGAACAGCTCGATGCGCTGGGGCTGCCAAAGGTACACGCCCAGCAGGGCGGCCCCGGAGAGGCCGGCGAACGACCCCACCAGGCGGAGAAACCCTCGGACTCCTCGACGTTTCCGCATGTTGGACGACAACTATCCGTTACGCTCCCGACGGCGGATGGTTCGGTGTATCCTGCCCCCATGCCGTTCGAGGACGGGTGGATGGCCCTGCATCTGGAGGCTCCGAAACGGGTCCCCCGAACCGAGTACTCCGCCGAGTTCCACTGGGACCTTGTGCGCGCCGTGACCGGGCACGAGGTGGGTCCGCAGAGCGGCCCCGAGGCGCGCGCCGCGGCCGCCCGCGCCTTCCAGCGCGCCTGGAGCTACGACCTCGCGTGGTCCACGCTGATCGGCGGGGACGAGTTCGGGCCTTGGCGCACCCGGATGGGCCACGCCGAGTACATGGCGGCCGGCGAGGACTGGGATCCTAACCTGTCCAGCCCGTTCCAGTCGCCCGAGGAGGTGCTGGCCTTCGACCCTCTGGAGCGGCTGCCGGAGCCGGACGTGCCGGCGATCCGCCGCCGTTTCGAGGAGCACTATCGCGCCAACGTGGCGTTCAACGACGACCTGGTCAACATGACCGGGGTGTACGTGACGTGCGTGTCCGGCCTGATCGACCTGTTCGGCTGGGAGCTGCTGCTGACGGCCATGGGGATGGATCCGGCGCGGATGGGCGAGCTGACCGACCGCTACTGCCGATGGATCGGGCGCTACTTCGAGGCCCTCGCGCAGGCCGATGTGCCGGTGGTGATGGTCCACGACGACATCGTGTGGAGCTCCGGCCCGATCTTCGACCCGGAGTGGTACCGGCGGCACGTGTTCGCCAACTATCGCTGGATGTGGGAGCCCGTCCTGGCCTCGGGCAAGAGGCTGCTGTTCACCTCCGACGGGAGCTACACGATGTTTCTCGAGGACATCGCGGCCTGCGGGGCGCACGGCTTCGTGATGGAGCCGATGACCAGCCTGGAATACGCCGCCGAGCGGTTCGGGCGCACCCACGTGCTGATCGGCAACGCCGATACGAGGATCCTGCTGGCCGGCCCGGAGGAGCGCATCCGCGCGGAAGTGGAGCGGTGCCTGGCGGTCGGCCGCGGCTGCCCCGGGTTCTTCCTGGCCGTGGGGAACCACATCCCCCCGAACACGCCCGTGGAGCACGCGCTGGCGTACGATCGGGCCTACCGGGAGTTGGGCTGGCGCTGACTCACCCCTCGAAGCGGTATCCGACGCCGCGCACCGTGACCAGGCGGCGGGGCGTCCGCGGGTCCTCCTCGATCTTGGTGCGGAGCCATCGAACGTGGACGTCCACGGTGCGCTCGGTCACGAAGGCGTCCTTGCCCCATACGCGGTCGAGCAGCGTTGCCCGGTCGAACACCCGGCCCGGGTTCCGGACGAAGAAGTACAGCAGGGCGAACTCCTTGGTGGAGAGCTTGAGCGGCTCGCCCCGGAGCGTCGCGGTGTGCGAGCGGGGGTCGATCGCGAGGTCGCCGCTCTCGACGGGCTCGGGAACCGCCTCGCCGTGCGCGCGCCGGAGGACCGCCTTCACCCTGGCCGAGAGCTCGCCGAGGTTGAACGGCTTCACGATGTAGTCGTCCGCGCCCATCTCGAGGCCCTGGATGCGGTCCGACTCGCTGGCCCGAGCGGTCAGGAACAGGATCGGCACCTGGCTCTCCTTGCGGAGCAGGCGGCACAGATCGAAGCCGGACCGCTTGGGCAGCATGATGTCCAGCAGGATGATGTCGGGCCGGACCCGGCGGAAGAGGTTGAGGGCCTCCTCCGCCGTGGTGGCGGTGAACGTGGTGTAGCCGTCGCGACGCATGCGCATCTCGACGGTCTCGAGCAACGTCGGCTCGTCGTCTACGATCAGCACCTTCATGTTCGTCTCGCACGCCGTGCGCGAGGGCGCCGATCGCAGGCGGCAGGCCTATCCCGCGATGATCTCGACGTTCGCGCGCGGAACCATCACTTCCTCGCCGCTGTCCAGCCGCGCCTTGAGCACGCGCACGAGCGTGCCCGACTCGACCTCCACCAGCTGGTGCGGCAGCTCGGTCACCCTGCCGAGCCGGCCGAAGTACGGCTCGCGGATCACCCGGATCGGCGTGCCGATCTCCAGGGCCATGGCGACGTCGGAGGCGGGCGACTCGGTCGGCGCGGAGTCCATCGGCACGATGACCTCGGGACGGATCACGCCCGCGCGGATCTGGGTGGCGCCGTTGATGCTGGCCTGCCTGCCCTCCAGGCTCCGGAGGAGGCCGAAGGTCCGCTCGGCCATAGCCAGGAACCCGAAGCCCTCGGTCACGATGATGGTGATCGGGATCGACTCCTGGCCCGTGATCGCCACGCCGATGTCGTAGCCCACATACCGCACCAGGTCGCTGTCCTTGATGCCCCCGACGACCAGACCCGCCGCGCCGACGGCGGCCGCCCGCTCCAAGGCCTCGAAGGTCACCCCGCTTCCGCCCACCAGAACGGCGCCCGCGTCGTCGTCCCGGATGTGCGAGGCATCCAGCGTGTCCTGGTTCGACGGCACGGCCACGCGGATCCGGCCGGAGCGCTCGCCGCCCACGCCGAAGATGCCCTGGACCATGGCGCCCCGGGTCTCGATCACGGCGCCCTCCTCCGGCAGGACCTCCGCCACATGGCCCTTCAGGTAGGCCGTCAGGTTGACGGGGGTCGGCGGCTCGCGGACCAGCACGTGCCCGGTCAGCTCGGAGACCTGCTCCACGATGCCGGTGTAGTCGGCGTGAACCTGGGCCTTGAACAGGCCGAAGAAACCCTTGGTCTCGGCGATCAGCTGACCCTTCTCGATGGGGTCTCCCGGCTTGAGGCGGAACATCGCGACCGCCTCCTTGGGCTCGACGCCCAGCTTCTCGGCCAGCTTGATCGTCTGCAGAATGCCGGGCAGCTTCGCTTGGGCGATGACGGTGTCGGGTTCGGTCGGATCGCCCTGCTTCACCAGCACTTCGCCCTTGATGGGGAGCCGGCGGGTCTTCCGAACGACGATGTCGGCGCTGACGGTCAAGCCCGGTGTGTAGGCGCTGGCCAAATCCTTCTCTCCTCCTGGCGCGGCCGGTGGCCGCCTCGTTCCGGGAAGTTTAGCATGCCGAGCATCGTCCGAACCTGCCGGGAAGGGTATCCGACGGGCGGCCCGCCGTGGGTTAAGGCTCGATTAAGCTTGGGGCCGGAGGGAGCTCGCGGTCGCTGCTGTGGCCCGGGAACAGCTTGGCCGAGGGATCCAGGTGGACCTTGGCGAAGCAGACCGCGGTGGCCGCCTCTCCGACGCCGGTGGCGATCAGCTTCAGCTTGGACCCGTGCGCGCACACGTCGCCCGCGGCGAACACCCCCGGCAGGTTGGTGCGGAACGCCGCATCCACCACGATCTGGTTCCCCGCGGTCTCGATTCCCCAAGATCGGATGGGTCCGAGCGAGGACTTGAAGCCGATGTTCACCACGAGGTCGTCGCACTCGAGGACGAGCCGGTCTTCGGCGTCCGCGCGCGCCAGCTCCACCGCCTCCAGACGCTCGTCTCCCAGCAGCGCCGAAACGGTGTAGGGCGTCAGAATCCGCACGCTGCTCGCCCGCAGCGCCGCCACGGTCTCCTCGTGCGCCCGGAAGCCGTCGCGGCGGTGCACGAGAGCCACCTCGCGGGCGACCTCGGCGAGCGCGAGCGCCCAGTCGCAGGCGCTGTCCCCACCGCCGACGACCACGACCCTGCGGCCGGCGAGCTCCGCCTTGCTCCGCACGCCGTAGCGCAGGCCTCGGCCCTCGAAGCGCGCCTCCTCGGCGAGCCCGAGTCGGGTCGGCTGGAAGGCCCCCGGTCCGGCGGTGATCAGCAGGGTGCGCGTCTCCAAGGCCTCGGAGCGGTCGGTGCCGAGCACCCAGCCTTCGCCGCGGCGCTCCAGCGTCTGCGCGGTCTCGGAGAGCCGAACCTCGGGGCGGAACCGAAGCGCTTGCTCGGCCATCTGCCGGGCCAGGTCCTTGGCGAGGATGGCGGGGAATCCGGGCATGTCGTACACGTACTTCTCGGGGTAGAGCGCCGTGAGCTGGCCTCCGAGCTCCGGCAGGCTGTCGACGATCCTCACCGTCATGCCCCTCAGGCCCGCGTAGAAGGCGCCGAACAGGCCCGTGGGGCCCGCCCCGATGATCGTGATGTCGGCGTTCACCGTGGCGTTCTACGCTCTCTGGGGCCGCCCGGTCGGCGACGGAGCCTCGGGTAGGCTGAAGGCGTGGTTGGCCGAGAGGATGCGGAGAGGCTGGTGGAGGCGGTCGCCCGCTCGCCGAAGACCGGGAGGAGCCTGCGCGAGGAGGCCATGGCCGAGCTCGCCGCGCTGCCGGATTACCGCTGGGTGGGGGTGTACCGACTCGAGGGAGACACGCTCGTTCTGGACGCCTTCGTCGGCGCGCCGACCGAGCACGACCGCATTCCGGTCGGCCGCGGCGTCTGCGGGACCGCCGTGGCCGAGAACCGGAACGTGGTGGTCGAGGACGTGAGGGAGCTGGACAACTACCTCGCCTGCAGCCTAGAGACGCGCAGCGAGATCGTCGTGCTGATCCGCTCCGGAGACGGCAGGGTCCTCGGCCAGATCGACGTGGACGGTCACCGCGTCGGTGCGTTCGACGCCTCCGACGAGGCGCTTCTGGAGCGCGTGGCGGCCATCCTCGCCGACCGCTGGGAAGGCTGAGGGGTCAGCGGGGCAGACCCTCGGGGAACCAGAGCTTCAGCTCGCGCTCCGCGGCCTCCGCGTCGCTGGAGCTGTGGGTCAGGTTGTCTTCGATCGACAGAGCCAGGTCGCCGCGCACGGTGCCGGGGGCGGCCTCGATCGGGTTGGTCGCGCCCATCATGGCGCGCACCGCCTTCACGGCGTTGGCGCCTCGCACGGCCATCGCGACGATCGGGCCCGAGGTCAGGTAGTCGCAGACGCCCTGGTAGAACGGCTTGCCCACGTGTTCGGCGTAGTGCTCCTCGACGGTGGCGCGGGGCGCCTGCATCAGCTTGAGACCGACGACCTCCAGCCCGCGGAGCTCGATGCGGCGGGTGACCTCGCCGATCAGGTTGCGGGCGACGCCGCCGGGTTTGATGAGAACGAGCGTGGTTTCCATACCGAACGCGGAGGATACCGGCCTTTGGAGCCTTCCAAAGGACCCACAGAAAGGATTCGAAAGGTGTAAATTCGATGGCGTCGTGGTCGCCAGCCTCCAGAACCTCACGGTCCGGTACGGCTCGTTCACGGCCCTGGACTCCCTCTCCGCCGAAATCCCCGAGGGTTGCGTGGGTCTGCTTGGGCCGAACGGTGCGGGAAAGACGACCCTCATCAAGACGATGCTCGGATTCTTGACGCCGGCCGAGGGCGGGGGATCGGTGCTGGGCCTGGACATTCGGACCCAGGGCCGCGAGATCCGCCAGAGGGTCGGGCTGATGCCCGAGCAGGACTGCCACATCCCGGGCCTGAACGCGGTCCAGTTCGTCGCGTTCGCAGGGGAGCTGGCGGGGATGCCGTCGGAGCTGGCCCTGCGCCGGGCCCACGAGGTGCTCGAGTACTGCGGCCTGGGCGAGGCGCGCTACCGGAACGTGGAGACCTACTCGACGGGCATGAAGCAGAGGATCAAGCTCGCCCAGGCGCTGGTGCACGGTCCCAGACTGCTGCTTCTGGACGAGCCCACCAACGGCCTGGACCCGCGCGGGCGCGAGGAGATGCTGGACCTGATCCGCACCGTGAGCCACGGCAAGGGTGTGAACGTGATCGTCAGCAGCCACCTTCTGCCGGACGTGGAGCGCGTGTGCGACCACGTGGTGGTGGTCAGCCGGGGCAAGGTTACGGAGCAGGGGGCCATCGCCCGCCTGAAGGTGATCGAGGGGCGACCGATCGACATCGAGCTCAAGGAGGAGTCGCCGGAGTTCGTCCGCGCGCTGCGGGACCTCGGTGCTGCGGTCGAGGCGATGGGCCTGGTCCTGCGCGTTCGCTTGGAGGGCTCCGCCGAGCAGGTCTCGGCGACGATCTTCCGGACGGCGCGACAGACCGGCGCCCAGGTGCGGGGGCTGGCTGTCGCCCAGCGCTCGCTCGAGGGCGTGTTCGAGGAGGCCGTCCGTGCCTGATTCCGGCCTGATCGCCGATCTGAGCTACCGCGGCTACGACGGCCCGCTGCTGCCGCCGACGCACCGGTGGTGGGTGATCGCCCGGCTGGGGGTCCGCCAGGCGTTCCGCAAGCGCGCCTACTGGGTGGTGACCGCGCTGTCGGCCTGGTACTACCTGGTGATGATGGCGGTGCTCTTCTTCTTCGAGCGCGCCGCCCAGAGCGCGCCGGGTCCGAGGTCCGAGGCGGGATTCGAGGCTTTCCTCGGCCGCATCGTATGGAAGGACCAGTTCCTGCATGGGTTCGGGTTCGCGCAGCTGCTGTACCTCATCGCCGCGCTGATGCTCGGCGCCGGGGCCATCGCGAACGACAACCGCTCGAAGGCGCTTCTGGTGATCCTGAGCAAGCCGTGCGACAAGCGCGACTACCTCGCCGGCAAGTGGATGGGCGTGTTCCTGCCGCTGCTGACGATGATGCTGCTCCCCTCGCTGGTGTTCTTCCTGTACGGCGCGCTCAGCTATCGCGACTACGGCTTTCTCGACAACCCGTGGTTCTTCCCGAAGTTCCTGTTGGTGCTGGTGCTGGGCGCCGCGGTGCATTCGAGCCTGGTGATCGGCGTCAGTTCGTTGTTCGACCAGGGCAGGCTGGCCGGCGCCTCGTACGCGGGGATCTACTTCCTGACGAACTTCTTCACCCAACTCATGGTGTTCGCATGGCTGACCGCCCAGGGATTCCGGCGGGGAGGCGGGCGCGTCTCCGGCGGGCAGTCGCCGTTCGCCGAGTACGTCGACAGGCTCTACTACCTCAGCGTCGACGGGCTGCTGATCGGGCTCTGCAAGGCGATCCTGGGCACGGACGGCTCGCCCCAGTTCGGCATGCCCAGCCCCATCCGCCCGGTTCCGGCCCCGCCGCTGCTGCCCACGGTGGCGGTGGCCGTGGCGCTGTGCGTCGCCGGCGTCGCCGTCGCGTGGAGCCGGATCCGCGCCGTGGAGGTGGTTCGGTGATCGAGCTGCGGTCGGTCAGCCACTGGTACGGCCAAGTGATCGGCGTGAACGACGTCACCTGCACGATCGGGCCGGGCGTGACCGCCCTGCTGGGCATGAACGGCGCGGGCAAGACGACGATGATGCGCCTGATCACGGGGCAGATCCGCGCGAACACCGGCAGCGTCCGCGTGCTGGGCCACGACCCGTTCGCGAACCCGGAGGTCTACCGGTTGCTGGGCTACTGCCCGGACGTGGACGCGTTCTACGAGACGATGACCGGCCGGGAGTTCGTAACGCTCATGGCCCGCCTCGCGGGCTTCTCGGCCCCCGAGGCCCGGCGGCGGGCCGACGAGGCGATCGACCGGGTCGGCATGTCCGACCGCGCCGATCGGAGGCTCGCCGGCTACTCCAAGGGCATGCGCCAGCGGATCAAGCTCGCCCAGGCGATGCTCCACGACCCCCGCATCATCCTGCTGGACGAGCCGCTGAACGGACTGGACCCCGGCGGCCGGCGCGAGTTCATCCTGCTGTTGAGGCACCTTGCGGACGAGGGGAAATCGATCCTGGTCAGCAGCCACATCCTGTTCGAGGTCGAGCAGATGACCCGCAGCATCCTGCTGCTGCACCGCGGCCGCCTGCGGGCGACGGGCGACCTGCGCGTGATCCGCGAGCTGATCGACCGCCACCCGCACCGGATCCGCATCGAGACGCCCCAACCCCGGGCGCTGGCGTCCAGGCTGGTGGAGTGGCCGTTCGTTCTCAGCGTGTCGCTGGAGGCCGGCGGGGAGGCGCTGGAGATCCAGACCCGAGAGCCGGACCGCTTCTACGGCTCGCTGCCCGAGCTCGTGGAGCAGGGGCTCCCGATCCTCGGACTCTCCAGCCCCGACAACAACCTCGAGTCGGTGTTCCGATACCTGGTGGAGGCATGATCGCGAGAGTTCTGTTCGTGCACGCCCTGAGGGACTTCCTGCGGTTCCGCCGGGTCTTGGCGTGGCTGCTCGTGATCGCGGGCGTGGCCGCAGCGGGCTGGGTGTGGGCCGGGCTGATGGGGCAGATGGCGCCCACCGACGTGTATGCCCGGCTCTCCTCGATCCTCACTTTCCGGGTGCTGCCGCTGGCGGCCGCGGTGTTCGCCACGGCGGTCGTGGGGCAGGAGGTGGAGCAGAAGACGATCGTGTACCTCCTGACTCGGCCCGTCGGCCGCCCCACGCTGCTGCTGAGCCGCGCCGCGGCCGCCGCGCTGGTGGTGTTCGCGATCGGCGCGGCCTGCGCCCTGGCCGTCGCGTTGGCCGCGGGACTCGGCTCGGGCGTCGCCCGGTCCTTGGGCCAGGACCTCGTGGCGCTGGCCGTGGGCTCGCTGGCCTACGTGTCGCTGTTCTTGGTCGTCAGCCTTCTGCTGAACCGGGCCATGGTGGTCTGCCTGCTGTACGCGTTCGGGTGGGAGACGTCCGTGGGCAACATGCCCGGCGACCTGTACCACCTCGCGGTCTCGAGCTACCTGTCGGCGATCGGATCCAAGCCCGCTCCGACCTCGGGCAACCCGCTGCTGGACCTGCTCTCCAGCCAGCTGGGCCTGAACCTGATCACGCCGCAGAGGGCCTGGACCGTGCTCGCGGTGCTGATCGTCGGCTGCGTCGTGTTCGGGACGCGTTGGTTCGCCACGCACGAGTACGTGCCCCGAGAGGACGCCGAGTGAGCCTCCCCGTGTGAAGCCTGCGTGAAGCGTCGGCGGGTCGCCGCTCGACCGGGCCGCCCGAGCTCCCGGCCACGCAGTACAATGCCGCGCATGGCGCGCCGTGGCTTCACCCTCATCGAGCTGCTCGTCGTGGTCGCCATCGTCGCGGTGCTGGCGGCGATCCTGTTTCCGGTGTTCGCCCGGGCCAAGGACGCGGCCAAGGGCACGGTGTGCCTCTCGAACCTGCGCCAGCTGGGGATCGGCCTGACGATGTACCGCGACGACCACGACGGAGTGTGCTTCTTCTTCGCCCACAACACCGACCTTTCGCGCAGCCAGCCGTGGGCGCCGTTCGGGGCCACGCGCGAGAACCGCTGGTGGAACCAGATCCTGCCTTACACGCGGATGAGGGGCGACCTGCTCGTGTGCCCGAGCGACGCCGGCCGGGTGCCCCACTCGCTGGAGGACGGCAAGCCGGAAGGGGAGCCGTTCGTTCCTCGGTCCTACGTCGCCAACCGCGCGCTGGAGTCGCTGTCGGAGTCCCAGGTCGAGCGCGCCTCCGAGATCGCGATGGTCACGGAGAAGTCGTCGGCGCGCTGGGCGGACGACTCGTGGTACGAGCCGCCGAAGAACCTGTACAACAAGGTCTCGGGCGGTGTGGACCTGGGGGAACCGGTGCTCGCGTTCGGCAGGCACGCGGACGCCGCGAACGCGATGTTCTTCGACGGGCACGCCAAGCGCGTCCCGCGGGGGCGGTGGCTGAGCGACCCCTGCGGGGAGCCGATGAGCGGGGTGGAGCTGATCCGGCTGTACCCGATCCCTCTGCTGCCCGGCCGCACCATCTGGCACGAGAGGTGCCCGCAGTAGCCGGAGGCCGGCCGCCGCGTTCTGCTCCGGCCCTCCCTCGATCGCCGGAGGCGGGCGGGCCGGGGCTCGTCGGGCGAGCGGCCCGGCCGAGGCCTTCGGGTTGAGGGGTGGCCGCCTCCGGTCGCTGAGGCCCTGCAGCGGGCGTTGCGGCGCACGACCGATCGCGGGAGCCGCGGTCGAGCCTCCAGCCGGGGACGGGTTGGCCGCCCCCGAGGGCGCGCTCGTCCCGCCGGACGGAGGCGGGCCCCTCCCGTCCCGGTCCGGCCCGCCGGGAGGGGCCGCCACTGCCTTCGGGCCGGGAGGGCGCCCCAGCATTTTTGCGGGTTTCGCGGCGGTTGGTCCCACCGGCCGGGAAGTTGCTGTATAATGCCTTTCGAAACGATTCGCGAATCGTTTCGAAAGGCGCCGAGGGAGGCGCTCCGGAGCCATGGCGGCGACGATCAAGGACATCGCGAGGAGGCTGAACATCTCGGTGAGCACCGTGAGCTACGCGCTCAACGGTGGCCCGAGGCCCGTCGCCCCCGAGCTGCGCGAGAAGGTCCTGCAGGTCGCCCGCGAGCTCGACTACCGTCCCAACCGCCTGGCGAGGTCGCTCATCACGCGGCGCAGCCACATCCTGGGCGTCGTCCGCGACGCCTCCGCCCACGACCTGGTGACCAGCCCCTACATGCAGGGCGTCCTCAACGGCGTTCTCAACGCCGCCGAGGAGATGGACCAGAACGTTCTGGTCGTCACCAAGCTGGACCCCCACAACCTGGAGGACGCCGTCGACCGCCTGCTCGACGGGCACGTGGACGGCCTGATCTTCGTGGCGACGTTCACGCTGACGCCCCTGTATGCGGAGCTGGCCAAGCGCGGCTTCCCCTACGTGGTGCTCTCGGGCTTCGACCCGGCGGCGCCCAGCATCTGCGTGGACAACGAGGGCGGGGCGCGCATGGCGCTGGAGCACCTGTACACCCTGGGCCACCGCCGCATCGGCCACATCGAGGGCATCCCGGGGCACTTCGACGGCCGGGAGCGCTACGAGGCGTTCCGTGCGTTCCTGCGCGAGCGCAACCTGCCCGTGGAGCCCCACTGGGTCGCCTGCGGCATGTTCACCCCCTTCGAGGGCGCCACGGCGGCCCGGGCCATCCTCGGCCGTCCCGACCGCCCGACCGCATTGTTCTGCGCGAACGACGAGATGGCGATCGCCGCCCTCGGGGTGGCGAGGGAACTCGGCATCCGCGTGCCGGAGGAGCTCAGCGTCGTCGGCTTCGACGACGCGGTGAACGCCTCCTACTGCCATCCGCCGCTCACCACCGTTCGACAACCTTCCGAAGAGATGGGCGCCGCCGCCGTGCGGGTCCTCCTCGAGCGGATCGAAGACCAGTCCCCCGCGCACCGCATGAGGTTCCCCGCGACCCTCGTGGTGCGCTCGTCCACGGCTCCCCCAACGAAGGGATGAAACCCATGAGAAACCGCAAAGCCTTCACGCTCATCGAGCTCCTCGTCGTCATCGCGATCATCGCCATCCTGGCGGCGATCCTGTTCCCCGTTTTCGCCCAGGCCAAGATGGCCGCCAAGCGCACCGCCGCTCTGAGCAACGCCAAGCAGCTGGCCACGGCGAACCTGATGTACATGAACGACTGGGACGACGCCCTGGTCAAGACGTTCTTCGGCTTCCCGTCCTACCCCACCTGCGACTGGGGCAACAACGGCGGCGCCCAGTGGTACTCCTGGCGACACTCGCTGGCCCCGTACCACAAGTCCAAGGGCCTGCTGCAGGACAGCACCAACCCGTTCTTCTCCGAGCAGTACTGGGTCGACCAGCCCTGGCTCGGCGTCGGCCAGCCCCAGCCGCGCTACGCGACGAACTTCGCGGTCAACACGATGCTCATCGGCTTCGCCAACGGCTGGTGCGGCGGCCCCTGGACGCCCCCCGGTCTGGACAGCCTGAGCACCGTCGAGGACGTCGCCGGCACGATCATCATGCTGCCGAGCCGCGCCCAGTGGACCGACCTGAAGCCGCAGTTCCTGAGCAAGCAGGTCGAGCCGAAGCCGTGGTGGTGCATCACGCCCGTGGGAAGCAGCTCCGCGGTCTGCCCGGCCGGTGAGAACGGCCCGTTCCACGCGGTCGGCAAGCAGATCGCCTGGGTCTGGGCCGACGGCCACGTCAAGACGAAGAACCCGCTGGCCACGATGAACGTGTCCGACCCCGTGAAGGACGACTGGGGCGCGTCGCTGTACGGCATCGACCCGAACACGGGCACGCACTACACGCAGGCGGACCGCCAGCTGTGGGTCGACACGGCTTGGGGCGAGTATCGCTGAGAACGACGGACCGCGGTTGGGGCGGGCGCCTCGGCGCCCGCCCGATGCGCCGAGCGGAGAGAAGGAGAAAGCCGATGCGCAAAGGTTGGTTGATCGTCGCTTTGGGAGTCCTCGCAGTGGCGGCGGGTTGCGGCGCCAGCTCGGGCGACACGCCCGTCGAGGAGTACAAGATTGAGCCGGGCAAGCAGCAGACCGGTCCGGCTGCGAACCTGCCGCCGGAGGTTCGCGAGAAGATCCAGCAGCAAACCCAGCAGCAGAACCAGCAGGAGAATCAGCAGGAGAGCCGCTGAGGTTCGGCTCGCCCTGGAAGGCTTCCCCCGGCCGCGGGGGAGGATAGGTCGCCGCAAGGCCGCGCCCTCGGGCGCGGCCTCGGCGCTCTTGGACCGACCCTAGAAGCGCAGGCCGTACTGCAGGCAGACGATGTGCTGGATGCCGTCCGACCGCGCGTGGGGCACCCCGACGCTCAGGGTGAGGGTCAGCCCGGGAGCCAGCGCCTCCCCGCAGGCGCCGATCCACGTGGCGCCGCCCTCGCCGCCGATGCACTCGGCCATCAGCGTCCAAGACCCGAGCGGCGCGTCCAGCCCGATCATCGCCCGGCTGACTCCGTCGCGCATCCATCCGGCGTGCAGCCTCCAGCCGGGCAGGTCCAAGCGGCCCACCACGAACGGCGTGGCCCGGTCGCCCTCGATGCTGGTCCACCCGACGCTGACCGCGCCGTCCTTGCCCTCGCCGAGGAGGACCTTGGCGTTCCACGTCGTGGTCCCCTCGAAGTCGTCGTCGTAGCCGACCTCGAGGCGGTCCCAGAGGCCGACCTGCAGGCTGTTGCCGTGATGGTAGACCGGGTCGACGCTCCGCTCGTTGCCCTGGGTCCACAGATAGACCATCGCCTCGCGGTGGCGAAGCACGTCGGCGATCGGCATGACGTT
>CALGMO010000095.1 GCA_937961665.1 uncultured Fimbriimonadaceae bacterium | reverse complement strand
TGGCGATCGGCTCGCTGTTCGACCACATCGACCTGGACGCGCACCTGAACCTGAACCCCGATCCCGCCGAGGGCCTGAGCCTGGTCGACGGCGTCGTGACCGCGCGCGAGGTCCCTGGCCACGGGGCCGCGCTGCGGGAGGAGTTCCTGCAGGGCTGATGGAAGCGCAGGGGAAGATCGCCGTGATCCTGTGCGCCGTGCTCGAGGACGAGTTCGGCGCGCTCGCCGGGGAGTGCGAACGCCTCGGTCCGATCGTGAAGATGGAGCAGGGCCTGCACAACGAGCCGGACCGCCTTCGGAGGGAGCTCCAGGCCGCCATCGACCGGATCGAGGCGGAGCACCCCGACGTCGGGGCGATCGTGCTCGGCTACGGGCTCTGCAGCCGGGGCACGGAGGGCGTCCGCACCAGCCGGGCCCTGCTCGTGGTGCCTCGGGCACACGACTGCATCACGCTGCTGCTCGGGGACCGCCGACGCTACGCCGAGTACGTGGCGCGGCATCCCGGAACTTACTGGTACAGCCCCGGCTGGAATCGGCACCATGTGCCGCCCGGCCCGGAGCGCCATCGGCTGCTGCGCGAGGAGTACGTGCGCAAGTACGGCGAGGACAACGCCGACTACCTGATGGAGATGGAGCAGGGCTGGTTCCGAACCTACGACCGCGCGACCTACGTGCACCAGGGTCCGGGGTTCACGGAGGAGGACGTGGAGTACACCCGCCGGTGCGCCGAGTGGCTGGGATGGCAGTGCGACGTTCAGGTCGGCGATCCCCGCCTGATCCGCATGCTCCTCCGAGGCGAGTGGAGCGAGGAGGAGTTCTTGGTGCTGCGGCCGGGGCAGGCGCTGCGCATGACGGCCGACGACCGTGTGATCGAGGCGAGCGGTGAGGATCGAGGCTGAGTTCCCGGACGGAACGGCGATCTTCGT
Organism: uncultured Fimbriimonadaceae bacterium; assembly: GCA_937961665.1. Classification (GTDB taxonomy): domain Bacteria; phylum Armatimonadota; class Fimbriimonadia; order Fimbriimonadales; family Fimbriimonadaceae; genus UBA8783. The sequence goes on along the minus strand of CALGMO010000095.1, from coordinate 5,706 downwards.
GCTCGGGCGCGAGCACCTCGGCCAATCGCTGAGCGCCTTCTTGCGGCGGGAGAATCGCCCGCTGAACACCCGCTGTGGCGAGAAGGGCATCTGCGACGCGTGCCGCGTCGAGGTGCTCGCCCCGGACGGTCAGTGGGAGTGGGTGCGCGCCTGCCAGCTGCATCTGGACGGATCCCGGGACCTTCGCGTCCGAGTCCCCCAGCGCGCCGTGCTGGCCTACGAGCCGCAGGTTCTGGAGGGCTACCGCGTGAACGTGCCGGTGGCCCACGACCCGATCCTGGACCGCGGCCTTGGAGTGGCGGTGGACGTGGGCACCACGACGGTCGTCGTGCAGGTGGTCGACCTCGCCACCGGCGACGCGCTCGCCCGGGCGTCGATGTTCAACAAGCAGATGCACTTCGGCGACGACGTGCTCACCCGCATCAACCTTTGCTCGACGGACGGCGGGATGCTGGCCCAGATGCACCGGGCGGTGGCGCACGACACCATCCGGCCGCTCGTGCTGCAGGCGTTGGAGGAGTGCGGCCGCGCGCTGGACGAGGTTCGCGCCTACGCTCTGTCGGGCAACACGACGATGCTTCACCTGCTCGCGCGCGAGGATCCCTCCCCCTTGGGAGTCGCGCCGTTCACCCCGCGCTTTCTGGAGCACCGGGAGATGCAGGCGGGCGACCTCGGCCTGGAGCCGAAGCAGGCCAGAGCCCACCTGTTGCCGGGAGCGGCGGCGTACGTGGGGGCCGACATCACCGGGGGAGTGTTCGCCAGCGGGTTGGTCTATGACGAGGGCCCCTGCCTGTTCGTGGACGTCGGAACGAACGGGGAGATCGTGTTCCGGCACGGCGACCGGTTGCTCGGCTGCGCCACGGCCGCGGGGCCGGCCTTCGAGGGGAGCGGCCTCACGAACGGCGTGCGGGCGGGCGTGGGAGCGATCAGCCACCTCCGCCTGAGGGAGGGCACCTTCGAGCCGGAGCTGGAGTTGATCGAGCCGGAGCGGTACTCCAAGCCGCTGGGGATCTGCGGCTCCGCCTACGTGGACTTTCTGGCGGAGGGCCGGCGGACCGGTCTGCTCGGACCATCCGGCCGGTGGACCCCCGAGGCGGTCGAGGCCGCGCGGGAGAGGATGGTGCCCCACGGCGACTACGGACTGGCGTTCCGGGTGGCCCAGGGCTTGGGCAAGTCGGACATCGTGGTCAGTCTGCCGGACGTGGCCAGCCTGCTGCAGGCCAAGGCGGCGATCGCCGCGGGAATCCTCACGCTTCTGGAGCGAACGGGTGTCCGGCCCGGCGACGTGCGCACGCTCTACCTGGCCGGGGGGTTCGGGATGCACCTGAACCTGGAGAACGCCGTCCGCTGCGGACTCCTGCCCGGGTTCCGCCCGGAGCAGATCCAGCTCGTGGGCAACACCTCCCTGGCCGGCGCGCACCTCTCGCTGGTCGACTCGAGCGTGCTGGGCGAACTGAGCCGCATCGGCGCGGGGATGGAGGTCGTCGAGCTGAACCTGGATCCGAACTTCGAGGACCGCTACATCGACCAGCTCCAGCTTCCTTAGGAGGAAAGCTGGAATTCGGCTGGCTGCAGCTTCGAACCGCGCCCTTCCTTCGTCCTAGAATTGATGAAGGTCGCATGGATCCTCGCAGGGTTCCTTGCGGCCGCTCTGGCGTTCGGGCGGCCGGAACCGAACGCCTTTCTGAACCGCCCGGCCCGCACCGTCGGGCAGCTGGTCCGGCAGATTCGTTCCGACCCGGAGGTTCGGGACCGCTTTCTGCGCCACTATCACCTTTCCCCCGGCCAGTTGGAGGAGTTCCTCGGAGGCCTCCGCGTGGCCAAGCTGGAACGGGACGGCCTCTACCCCGTGTTCAACTGCCGGCCCGACGGCGTCATCCGGTATCGACTGCTCAAGCTGAGGCGCGGCACGCTGGTGTTCGCCGACCGCTACGGCCGACCGGTGCTGAAGCTCCTGTGCGGCAACCCGATCGGCACGGTGCCCCAGGACTCGCTGCTGGGCTCCGAACCTCGGCCCTGGGTGCAGGGAGAGGTCACCGAGCTGCGCACGCTCGGAGAGCAGCTGTCCGCCCCCGACGCGGCGCAGGACCTCTACCTCGCCGAGATGAGCCCGCCCGAGGCGCCGGAGATCGACGTGGTCGGCGGCGAGTCGCCCGCGGAAATTCTCGAGCCTGGCCTGCCGATTCTGACCGGGGGCGGGCCGGGAGCGGTGCCGGTCTGGCCGTTCCTGCCGCCCATCGTCCTTCCGCCCGGCTCGGGCGGCGGAGGAGAGCCGATCGGCCCGCCGGTGATCGCCGAGCCGTCGACGCTGGGGCTGGCGGCGGCCGCGGCGGCCGCTTGGCTCTGGCGCCGACGCAGGCGCTAGCGCCCGAGCTGCTGGAGCATCTGGTCGATCTCCCTGCGCACGGAGGCGTCCGGCGGGGCGATCGAGCGAGCCTCGTACAGAAGCCGCAGGGTCCGGGAGCGATCCGCGGGGTTGGCCATGGCGATGGCGGCGAGCTCTCCGGCGGCCTGGGCCATTCGCCGCTCGCACTCCTGGCGCAGGTTGGGGTCGTTCGACCGTAGGAGCGCGTTGCGGTACGAATCCCCGGCCCGTTTCAGGAGCGCCGCCTGCTCGTCGGGCGTCGTCGCCCCCGAGGCCCGCGACAGGTAGAGCCAGCCCCGGTCCGCCTCGAACTGCGGCTCGTCCGGCGCCCTTTCCGAGGCGAGCTGGAGGGAAGCCTCCGCCTCGGCCCACCGGCCCTGCTGGATCTCCAGCAACGCTCTCTCGCGGTGGTCCCACGCGACCTTCCGGCGAGCCTCCGCCTGGAGGACGGGGTCGTCCAGGTCGTTGGCGAAGGCCTCGCCCCGGGCGATCCTCTCGTCGACGCTCGCATTCCTGCGGGAGCGCTCGAACGCCCGCAGACGCTCGGACTCCGCCTGCTCGGCTCGCCAGCGGTCGACCAGGTTCCCGAGCGCGCTCACCGTCGCGAGGATCAGGGCGAGGAGCGTTCCCATCAGCACCAGGGTCAGGAGAAGCTTCGCGAGGAACGCCTTGGTCTCCGGCTTGAGCAGCGGCTTGGGAGGGGGCGGCGGGTAGTAGACCGGCACGGGCTGGGGCTGGCTTCGGGAGGCCTGGTAGGGGTCGTAGGGGGTCAGGATCGGCGGAGGAACCGCGCCCGGGCCGGCCGAGACGTTCGGGGGCGGCGGGACGGCGGCTCCGGACGTCGGTCCGAGCTGCCAGTTCGGCATCGGGGGAGAAGGCATCGGGTCGGCCATCGCACGGCGGAGCGCGTCGGCCATCTCCGCGGCGGAGGAGAAGCGCAGCGCCGGGGCCTTCTCCAGCGCGCGGCGCACGACGGCCCACAGCGGGTGCGGCGCCTGCGGCGGCTGGATCGGCTCGTGGTTGCTGATGGCGTAGGCGATGGCCACCACGCTGTCGCCCTGGAACGGCTTCTGGCCGGCGAGCATCTCGTAGAGAACGACTCCCAGGCTGAACAGGTCCGTCCGCAGGTCCAGCTCGCGCCCGATCACCTGCTCGGGGGACATGTAGCTGGGGGTGCCGAACACCTGCCCGTCCATCGTGATGTTCGGCTCGAACGTGAGCCGCGCGATGCCAAAGTCGGTGAGCTTGACGCGACCATCCGGCAGGAGCTGGATGTTTTCCGGCTTGACGTCGCGGTGGATCACGCCGCGCTCGTGGGCGTACTGGAGCGCGTCCAGGACGGCCTCGGCGATCCGGCAGGCCTCGGCGGCGGGGAGGAAGCCCCGGAGGTCCAGCTCGTTGCGGAGCGTGCGGCCCTCGAGGAACTCCATCGCGATGAAGTACCGCCCGTCCGCCTCCCCGGCCTCGTACACCGTCATGATGTTCGGGTGGCTGAGCGTGCCGGCGGCGCGCGCCTCTCGGAGGAACCGGCGGATCCTCTCCTCCCTCTGCTGCGGCGTGGAGCCGGTCGCCAGGAACATCTCCTTGAGCGCGACGCGACGGTTCATCACGGGGTCGTACGCCTCGTAGACGATGTCGTTCGAGCGCGCGATCTCCCGGATGATCTGGTACTTGCCCAGGGTTCCCGTTGGTTGCGACATGGAGGCTCGTGGGGCCTATCTGATGCGACGATGCCGAGGGCCGGAAGGTTCGCGCGGCCTCCCCGAACGTGTCCGACGCTCGGCGCCGACGGCCGATGCGCCCCGGTAATTGCACCAGTCTTGCGCTGTCAGGGCCCGATCCTTTGCCAGCAAGTGCCCGAACGGCAACATTCGGCGCGGAAAAGGGCGTACACTGTAAAGGACTCTTGGTGGAACCTCTAGCGCCGGGGGGAGTCCAAGAGTCGCGCCAATCTTAGGAGGTTGAAGAATCCATGAGACGCAACCGTGCGTTCACTCTGATCGAGCTTCTGGTCGTCATCGCGATCATCGCGATCCTGGCCGCTATCCTGTTCCCCGTCTTCGCCCAGGCCAAGTCCGCCGCAAAGCGGTCCGCCGCCCTGAGCAACGTCAAGCAGCTCGCCTTGGGCGCTCTGATGTACTCCGCGGACAACGACGACGTGTTCCACCCGCTGGTGAGCTGGGGAGGCCCCGGCCAGCCCGCGAACATCGGAGGCTACGCGTACCAGCCTTGGACGTGGCTGGACCTGCCTTACATGAAGACGGCGGACCTGTTCACCGATCCGTTGGCCCCGTCCATCGAGGCCACTCCGGCCGGCTGGCCGGCGACGACCTACAAGTCGCTCGTGCCGCAGTTCGGTCTGAACTACGTGGGCGTCGCCCCGTACCCGGCCACCGCTAACCCGGGCGTTCCGACCCCGCGCAGCCAGTCCGCGCTCGGCTCCGTGGCGAGCACCGTCCTGATGGCTGCCAAGTTCAGCAACTCCGAGGACAACCTCGGCGCTCTGGGTCTGTACTGGTGGGGCGTTCCTGCATGGACGTCGCCCGTGGCGATCGACCCGCCCTTCTGCTACAACGCTCCGGACTACTGGTGCACGGACGACTGGGGCAGCGGCGGCTTCTACGACGCCACGTACCTGGGCGGCAAGGTCGCGGCCGGCGCCATCACCGGCGGCGTGTCCATGCGCGGCGCCTCCGACCGCACCCTGAGCGGCGGCCGGGCGACCGTGGCTTGGGCCGACGGCCACGCCACCGTCAGCGCTCCGGGCGCTCTGGCCAAGGGCACCAACTGGTACCCGAACATCCCGAGCGGGGACGTTCAGCTCACCAACATCGAGGAGTTCGTCCGGGACAACCTCTGATCCGGGTATAAAGCCGTCATGGCTCGTCTGTTGAACCTGTTCGTCGTCGCTGCTCTCGCCTCGATGCTGGCGCTCGCCGGTTGTGGGTCTTCGGACACCACCGCCGAGGGCGTGCCCGCGGACCAGGCCAAGACCACCGATGTCAAGCAAGGCATCCAGGCGCAGGGTGCCGAGATGACTCCGGCCGAGGGAGCCGCTGCTGGAGAACAGCGCGTCGGCCAGCAGGCTGGCGGCAACTGAGCCGACGGCGGACGAACGAGGGAGGCCTCCGGCCCGGAAGGGTCGGGGGCCTTCTGACTTGCGGCGGTCCCGTGCGGTAGATTCCGATGGAATGTCCCTGCGCGTCGCCACCTTCAACATCCGGCTCGGCATCGCCGACGACGGCGAGCACTCTTGGCCCGCCCGCGCTCCGCGAGCCGCCGAAGCCATCCGCAAGGTGGACGCGGACCTCGTCGGCCTGCAGGAGGCGTACCGCTTCCAG